>JBCBPG010000736.1:0-2665 GCA_039820865.1 Pseudomonadota bacterium | reverse complement strand
CAGTCCGCGCTGCTCGAGGCGATGGCCGAGCGGCAGGTCACCACCGGCGGCATCACGCGCCCGCTCGGCGAGACCTTCATGGTCGTCGCCACGCAGAACTCGCTGGAGCACGAGGGCACCTTCCCGCTACCCGAGGCACAGCTCGACCGCTTCCTCATGCATGTCGCCCTGGCCATGCCGGATGCCGCGCGGGAGCTCGCGATCCTCGACCTCGTCGAGGGCGAACTCCGGGGCGACACGCCCCCGGCGGGCGCACCGCTCGATCCCGCGACGCTGGCGGCGATGCAGCGCGCGGTGGCGGGCGTGCATCTGTCGCTCGCGCTCCGCCAGTACATCGTGCGCCTCGTGATGGCGACGCGCGAGCCGGTCGAGGGGCTGGCCGTGCGCGAGCGCATCCTCCACCCCGTCTCGCCCCGCGGATCGCTGGCGCTGGCGGCCTCGGCGCGTGCGCGCGCCTTCCTGGAGGGCCGCGACTACGCGCTGCCCGAGGATGTCGAGACGCTGGCGCCCGACGTCCTCTCGCACCGGCTGGTCCCCACATGGCGCGCGCAGGCGGCGGGCGAGACCGGGCGCGGGATCCTCGCCGAGATCCTGGCCGCCGTCCGGCCGTTGTGAACGCCGCCGCCGGCATCGAGGTCTCGCTCGACCGGCTGGTGGCGCTGGCGGCCGAGGCGGGGCGGAGCGAGGACACCGGGCGCGTGCGCGACCGGACCGGCGGGCTTGCGGGGCGCAGGCGCGGTGACGACGGTACCGACCTCCATGACCTGCGCGCCTTCGTCGACGGCGACGATCCCCGCCGCATAGACGCCGCCGCCACCGCCCGCAGCGGCCGCCTTCAGGTCCGGCGCGTGCACGAGGATGCCGAGCGGGTCGCCATGCTGGTCGCCGATTTCCGCCGCCCGATGCTCTGGGGCACGCGCCGGCGCCTCCGCTCGGTCGCTGCGGCGGAGGCGCTGGCGCTGGAGGGCTGGCGCACGGTCGGCGCGGGCGGGCGCGTCGGCCTCGTCGCCGCGCGCGACGGCGAGACCGCGGTGCTCGCCCCGCGCCCCCGCACCGGTGCCATGCTCTCGGTGGCCGGCGCGCTCGCCCGCACCCATGCCGCCGCGCTCGACCACGCGATGACGACCCCCGCCGCGCCGCCCGAGCCCCTCGACACCCTGCTCGATCGTGCGGCGGGGCAGGTGCGCCGCGGTGCCTCGATCGTGCTCGCCACCGGTTTCGACGCGCCGGGCGACGATTTCGAGGCCGTCGCGGGGGCGGTGATGCGCCGCTGCCGCCTTGTCGTGCTGCTGGTGCAGGATGCCGTCGATACACAGCCGCCGGAGACGGCAGTGCCGGTGCGCCTTGGCCCCGCGGTCCGCCATGCCCGCTTCGGCGCCTCGCGCTCGGCCGCCCGGCTCGAGGCACTGGGCATCGAGACGCGCGCCGTCCACGCGGCGGCCTGAGGGGGGGCGCGGAATGGAGACCGCCGAGCTTGTCGCCCGCCTCGCCCCCGTCCGCCTGCCGGCCGACTATGCCGCCTTCGCCTGGCAGGACGCGCTGGCGCCGCTCTCGCTCGGCCTCCTCGCCGGCGTCCTCGTCGCGCTGCTCCTGGCCCCCCTGACCGAGCGTCGCGTCACCGCGGCCGAGCGTGCCGAGCGCGAGATCGACCGCCTCGCGACCCTCGACGACGAGGCCCGTCTCGTCGGTCTCGCCGCTCTCCTCGATCGCCTCGCGCCCAGTGTCGCGCCCGGTGCTGCTGGCGGTGCTGCTGGCGGTGCTGCTGGCGGCACCCGCCCGGCCGGGCTCGACAAGGCGCTCTACCGCCCGGGCGCGTCGGTGGATATCGCCGCCCTCGAGGACGCCGTGCGCGCGGCCGCCCGCAGCCGCCCCGGCCGACGGGCAGGGGTCGCGGCGATCGCGGAGGCCGGCCGGTGAGCTTTGCCTTCCCCCTCGCCTTTCTCCTCCTCGCCCTGCCGCCGCTGCTGGCGCGCTTCCTCGCCCCCCGGATCGAGCGGGGCGGCGCGGTCGAGGTCCCGCCCTCGATCGCGGAAGACATGGGGGTCGAGGTGCTGCCGGCGGCGCGCCGCCGTCTTGCTCGCCTGGCGCTCTATGCCGCCTGGGGCCTCGCCGTCCTCGCCATCGCGGGCCCGCGCCAGATGCAGACCATCGACGTGCCGACCGACAGCGGGCGCGACATCGTGCTGGTGCTCGATCTCTCGGGCTCGATGGCGACCGAGGATTTCGACCTCGACGGCCGCCGGGTCTCGCGGCTCGAGGCGGTGCAGGCCGTCGCCGCGCGCTTCGTGCTCGGCCGGGCGGGCGACCGCGTCGGGCTGGTGGTGTTCGGCGACCGCGCCTATGTCGCGGCCGGGCTGACGCACGATGTCGCCGCCGTCGCCCATATGGTCGCCACCTCGGCCATCGGCGTCTCGGGCGAGAGCACGGCCATCGCCGACGGCCTCGGCCTGGCGCTGAAACGCCTGCGCGCGCGCGAGGCCGAGAGCCGCGTCGTCGTCCTCCTCTCCGACGGCAAGGACACGACCGGCGTCGTCGATCCCGGCGCCGCGGCGCTCAAGGCGCGCGCGCTCGGCATCCGCGTGCACACCATCGCGCTCGGCCCCGACGCCTCGGACGCCGACACGCATCCGGGCAACGTGGTCGACGTGGCGATGCTGGAGCGGAT
>JBCBPG010000735.1:0-2671 GCA_039820865.1 Pseudomonadota bacterium | reverse complement strand
CCCGGCAGAGGCAGAGCGCCCGCTTTCCGCGGTCGAGGTGGTCGGCGTCGAGCAGCCGTGAGCGGTCGCCGAGATAGCGAGCGAGAGCCGTGTCGAGACCCTGCCCGGACCGGTCGCCCAGGCGCCGCCAGTCGCCGCCCTCCGCCACCGGGTGCCAGAGGTGGAACGCCCGCAGCCCGGCGAACTCGGCCGGCTGCGCCATCGCCTCGAGCAGGCGGCGGTGCCCGCGATACGGCCGGGCACCGAAAAAGGCGGCGGTGCGCGGTCCATAGTCGTTGCTCTCCGCCGCCTGCGGCATCGGGTGGATGCCGGCAACCAGCGCCAGGCGGGTCAGGAACTCGAAGTCCTCCGAGCCGTGCCCGCGAAAGCCCTCGTCATATCCGCCCGCCATGTCGAAGAGCTGGCGATGGACGAGGAAGACGTTCGAGTAGGGCGCCACAAAGTCGAGCCGCCCGCCGAACGCCTCGTAGAGCCCGTCGAACCCGAGGCGGTTGAGGAAGGCCCGCGGCGAAGGGCAGTCCAGGAACGCCGCCGTCGACCGCTCGGACAGGTGGTAGGCCGGGAAGTCGAGCAGGGTGTCGATGCGCGAGACCAGCCCGAGATCGTCGACGAGCTGCTGGATCCGCACGAGATCGCCGGGGGCGAAGAAGAAATCGACATCGGTGAAGAGGATCAGCGGCGTCTCGGCCGCCAGCGCGCCGCAGTTGCGCGCCCTGGACAGCGAGAAGGTACCGCCATCCTCGATCCGGACATGGCGGAAGCCGAAGCGCCGGCAGACCCCGGCGATCGTCTGCGCGTGTTCCTCGCCCGATCCCAGATCCGCGACCACCACGGGCGGCAGCGCGTCGTAATGGGTGCCGAGACGCTGCAGGCGGTCGATCAGCCAGGGGTTGTGATCGCCAAGTCTGACCCCGAGGACCAGGGAGAAGTCGAACACCAAGACCGCCTCTCGCCCAACTGCGCCCCGTTCCGGCGAGCCGCCTGCCGATGGGCCGAGGACTAGCGGTTCGGCGTCCGCCCGGGAAGCGCCGAGGCGCCCGGAAAGCCCCGCCGCCGCCGCCGACCCGGCTATTCGCGCAGCGCCAGCATGCCGACCATCTGCCACTGCAGCAGCTGGTCGTAGCGAAGACCCAGATGGCGGACGCCGGGCGCTGCCTCCTCGATGCTCAGCACCCCGTAGTGCACCGGGTCGAGCCCCTCGGCCTCGAAGCTGGCCGCGACATCCTGGGCCGTGAGCCCGAGCTGGATCGGCGCCGCGTTGCCCTGCCCGGCCACGTCCTCGCGCCACCGGAACCGGCGCGTGCGGGCCACCAGCCGGCGCGCCACCGCCAGCTCGGCCGCCGAGAACCCGTCCATCAGCTGCTTCTCGCCAGCATCCGAGGTCGAGACCGCGCCCCGGGCGACATGGAGCTCGCGCCAGCGCCGGTTGGGGGCGCCAAGGCCCTGCCGGGCGTCGCCGCCCGGCATCAGCCCGCTCTCGTTCGCCTCCAGCATCACCCGGCCCTGCCCGGCGTCGAGCACCGTCCAGGCGCCGCGGCAGACGGTCATGGCACCGCCGTCATGGATCGTCGGCACGCCGAGCGACCCGTTGATCCGCGCCGCCGTGCGCCGCGCGGCCGCGGACCACGAGCCCCCGCCCGAGGCCTCGAGCGCGACGAAGGCCAGGCCGCCGCGTTCGAGCGCCAGCGTCGACTGCGCGCCCTGGAAGACGAAGCGCGGCGGCCAGGGCACGTCGCGCCGGTCGCCGCAGTCGAGGCGCAGGACGCTGAGGTGCTGCGCCTCGGTGTGGAACAGGAGCTGCGTGCCGATCCACTGGTTGTCGAAGCGCTTGAGCAGGATCGTGCCCTTGTCGACATAGCAGCCGACGAAGGCCTGGCCGCTGCCGTGGCGGATCTCGACGTTGACGGTGTCCAGCATGCCCTCGCCGCCGGGCACGCCGTTGTAGAAATGGCAGGCCGTGCAGTTGAGCGTGTTCGCCTCGACCAGGAGCGGGCGCGCCGCATAGCGCGACACGCAGCTCACCAGCTTGGCGTCACCCGCGCGGATCCAGATGCCGATGCCCGTGCGCCGTGCCGGGTCGTGGTGCTGCGTGACCTCGAGCGCGACGAGATGCTGGTCCGACGCACCGTCGACCAGGATCCCGAAACCGTTTTCACGGAAGTTGTCGATCCGGATCCGCTCGTAGCGCGAGGCAAAGCCCGCATCCTCGATATGGATGCCGTCCGCGACGCCCGCGCAATCGAGATGGAGGTCGTAGGCCAGGCGGCGCAGGCCGTTCGACATGCGGATCATCGCGCGCGAGCCCGTCTGGTCGGCGCGAAAACCAGGCAGCGCGCGCAGCGTGCCGTTGCGGAGCTCGAAGTCGCCGCGCGTGGCGACCAGCGGCGCCGAGATGCCGTAGGCACGCCCCTCGAGATCGAGGGCGAGCCCGGTGCGGCCACTCTCGATCGCCCGGATCGCGCGCTGCAGCGCGACCGTGCTGTCGGGCGGGGTGCTGCGGTCCGTCACCCCGACCGCGCCGAAGTCCGAGGTCCGCGCGGTCTGGGCCCCGGCCGCCCCCGCGACGAGCGCGCCCGTCCCAGCGATCAGGAAGCCGCGCCGGTCGCTTCGCACCATTTGTCTGTCTCCCGCACCATGGCTATGGTCCCGGCCGTCCAGCCCGAGGAGTTGT
>JBCBPG010000734.1:0-2675 GCA_039820865.1 Pseudomonadota bacterium | reverse complement strand
GGCGCGGTGCCGTCCGGCGCCCGTGGCCCGCGGCCATCCTGCTGCGCGCCCGCGACCCGCGTGACGCGGATCCGGGGCAGGTCCCGCGGCAGCCTGGAGGCGAGAAGCCGGCCGGCCGAGGCCGCCGATGCGGTCAGCCGTCCGGCGCTCGCGGCGGCGAGGCCGGCGCGTCGGGACATCGCCGCGAGAAGGGGACGAAGGCGCGGTTCGGCGGGCCTGGTCGCCGGGGCCGGTGCCGGTGCCGGTGCCGGGGACGCTGGCTTGGCCGGTGCCGGGGGCGGTGCCGGCGCTGGGGACGCGGCTGGGGATGGGGGCGGAGACGAGGACGCTGGCTGGAACGGTGCCGGGGAGTGGGCCGGTGCCGGGGACTGGGCCGGGGACTGGGCCGGGGACTGGGCCGCCGCAGGGGCAGGGCCCGCGGTGTCGGTCGTCGCTGCCGGGGCCCGGTTGTCGGGTGGCGCCGCTGCGGCGGGCTCGGCCGGTGCTGCAGGGCGCGCGCTGTCGCCCCGCGAGGGCGATGCGGCCGTGGACACACCCGGGGACGGGAGCGGGCGCGGGGCCGGGGCGGCACTGGCATGCGCGTCTGGGAGCGCGTCTGGGAGCGCGTCTCGGGGAGCGTCCGGGGCGGTGGCGGACGGGTGGGCCTGCGGCCGGGATGCCGTCTCGCGCGCCGGTGCCGGCACGGGGTCGGGTGCGGGTGCGGGTCCGGGAGCGGGTCGGGGCGGGGTGGCGACGGGAGAGGGGGGCGGCATCTCGGCCCTCTCCGCGGCGGGCGGCGGAGGAGCCGGGGCAGCCGTGGCGGGGTCTTGCGACACTGCCGCGCCGGCGGCGGCAGGGGCCGGGGCGGGCGGTGCGTCCGCCTCGCCGGGGGCGTCGCCGGGCGCGTAGCTGGGGGCGTCGCCGGGCACGTAACTGGGGACCTCGCCCTGGGTGTCGCCGGGGACTTCGCCCGAGGTGTCATGGGGGGTGCCGTGGGGGGCGTCGGCTGGCGGCGTCGCGGGCGCGCCGGGGGGCTGGCCCTCGTCGCTGCGGCGGAACAGCGACCAGCGGCGTCCGTGCCGCGGCGCGGCGCGGGCGGGATCGGTGCCCGCATCCTCGTCCGCGGCGGCGGGGAGCGATTCGGCCGGGTGGTGGGTGACGACGATGGTGACCTGGCGCAGCCGCGTCTCGATCACGCAGATCGAGCCGTCGCCGAGGGCCGCCCGCTCGCCCGCCACGTGGTGGCGCCCGTCGATCAGCGCGCCGATGCTGCTGCGGATCTCGACGCCCAGCTGGCCCGTCGGTTCGAGATGGAAGCCGAGATGGTGGCGCGCGACCTCGTGGCGGGGGTCGAACACGCGCATGTCGCTGTCGTCGCTGCGCCCGACCCAGGCGGTGACGCCCGGCTCGAGCCAGATCGCCTGCGGCGCCATGCCGGGCTGAACGAGCGTCAGCGAGACGTCGGTCCCGGCCATGGCACCCCGATTCGGTCTAGTGGTTCCCCCGCACCACCCTCTCATACTGCGCGGCGATATCCTTCACCATTGAACCGACCTCGAAGCTGTAGTCGCCGATCTTGCCAACGGGCGTCACCTCGGCGGCGGTGCCGGTCAGCCAGCACTGCTCGAAGTCCTCCAGCTCGCTCGGCATGATGTGGCGCTCGATCACCTCGACGCCCTGGCCGCGCAGCATCTCGATCACCGTCTGGCGGGTGATGCCGTTGAGAAAGCAGTCGGGCGTCGGTGTGTGCACGGCGCCGTTCTTGACGAAGAAGATGTTGGCGCCGGTCGCCTCGGAGACATAGCCGCGATAGTCCATCATCATCGCGTCCGAGCAGCCCTCGGCCTCGGCCGCGTGCTTGGACATGGTGCAGATCATGTAGAGACCCGAGGCCTTGGCGTGGCAGGGGATGGTCTCGGGGCTGGGGCGGCGCCACTTGGCGACGGCCAGCTTGGCGCCCTTGAGCTTGGCGTCGCCGTAGTAGCTGCCCCAGGGCCAGACGGCCACGGCCATGCGGATCGGGTTGCGCGCCGAGGCGACACCCATGTCGAGACCGGCGCCGCGCCAGCAGATCACCCGCACATAGGCGTCCGAGAGGTCGTTGGCCTTCATCGTCACGGCCTTGGCCTGCTCGATCTCCTCGACCGTGTAGGGCACGGGGATGTCCATCGCCATGCCCGAGGCGATCAGGCGCTTGGAATGCGCCTCGGACTTGAAGATGTGCCCGCCATAGGCGCGCTCGCCCTCAAAGACGGCGGAGGCGTAGTGCAGGCCATGCGTCAGGATGTGGACGTTGGCCTGGCGCCATTCGACCAGGTTGCCGTCCATCCAGATGAAGCCGTCGCGGTCGTCGTATCCGCTGCCTGCAGGGGCCATTGTCTCGTCTCCTTCGCGGTCCTCGCCGCCCGTGGCGACCGGGCGGTCGCGGTCTTCGTGTTGCCGTGGTCGTGTTGGCGTGGTCGTGTCGGCGTGTTCGTGTCGTTAGGTCGGGTGCAAACGACAGAATCTGTCGCCGTCCGGCCTGATGTGGCGGTATCATTGCGATTGAAGTCCGTCAATATCGCTGACATATCTTCGCAAGGCGGCCATGCAGCGGGCGGGACAGGCGATGGGCGGGACGGGACGACGGGGCGGCGGTGCCGGCGGGACGGGTGCCGAGGAGGCGGCGGGCGCGGCGCGGCGCGCGCGATCGGGGC
>JBCBPG010000733.1:0-2678 GCA_039820865.1 Pseudomonadota bacterium | reverse complement strand
GCCGCATGCTGGAGCAAACGGTGAGTCGATGCCGCGTCGGGCCATGGGCCGGGCGCCGGTCTGCGGATCCCGACCGTCCTGCTGCCGGAATGCTACCAGTGAGGGGCCCATGGCCATCGAGTATCTCAAGAAAGCCACCCGCCTTGCGACCGACGATGCCGGCGACGTGCGCGCCAGGGTGCAGGCGATCCTCGACGAGATCGAGCGGGGCGGCGAGGAGGCCGCGCGCCGCTACGCCGACCAGTTCGACCGCTACGACGGCAACATCGTCCTGACGCGGGACGAGATCGAGGCGGCGGCGGCGAAGGTGCCGGCCAGGCTCAAGGACGACATCCGCTTCGCCCACGACAATGTCCGCCGCTTTGCCGAGGCGCAGAAGGAGACGATCCGCGACATGGAGATCGAGCTCCGCCCCGGCCTGATCGCGGGGCAGAAGGCGATCCCCTGCCGCGCGGCCGGCTGCTATGCCCCGGGCGGGCGCTACAGCCATGTCGCCTCGGCGCTGATGACGGTGACGACGGCCAAGGTGGCGGGCTGCGGGCATATCGCCGCCTGCTCGCCGCCGCGGCCGGGCGAGGGCGTCCCGCCCGCCATCGTCTATACCGCCGATCTCTGCGGCGCGGACACGATCCTCGCGCTCGGCGGGGTGCAGGGCGTGGCGGCCATGGCCTTCGGCCTGTTCGGCCTGCCGCAGGCCGATATCCTGGTCGGGCCCGGCAACCAGTTCGTGGCCGAGGCCAAGCGCATCCTCTTCGGCCGCGTCGGCATCGACATGTTCGCAGGCCCCACCGACAGCATGATCCTGGCCGACGAGACGGCGGATCCCGAGATCGTCGCCCTCGACCTCGTGGGCCAGGCCGAGCATGGCTACAACTCGCCCGTCTGGCTTGCCACCACCCACCGCCCGCTGGCCGAGGCCGTGCTGAAGCGCGTGCCCGAGCTCGTCCCCACGCTGCCCGAGCTCAACGCCCAGAACGCCGAGGCCGCCTGGCGCGACATGGGCGAGGTGATGGTGGTGCCCGACCGCGAGGGGCTGGCCGCCGTCGCCGACGAATACGCGCCCGAGCATCTGAGCGTGCAGGCCGCGGACCTCGACTGGTTCCTCGGCCGGCTCCAGTGCTACGGCTCGCTCTTCCTCGGCGAGGAGACGACCGTCGCCTTCGGCGACAAGTGCTCGGGCCCGAACCACGTGCTGCCGACCTCGGGCGCGGCGCGCTACACGGGCGGGCTCTCGGTGCACAAGTACATGAAGCTCGTCACCTGGCAGCGTTCGACCCGCGAGGCCGCGCGCCCCGTCGCCGAGGCCACCGCGCGGATCAGTCGGCTCGAGGGCATGGAGGGTCATGCCCGGACCGGCGACATCCGTCTCGCCAAGTACTTCCCCGGCGAGACCTTCGACCTGACCGCGGCAGACTGATGGCCCCCGCCCTGCCGCCCGCGGACCTGTTCTCGGTCGCCGGTCGCGTCGCCTGCGTCACGGGCGCCAGCGGCGGGCTCGGCCGGGCGATCGCCACGGCGCTCGCGGCATCCGGCGCCCGCGTCGTGGGCCTCGCCCGGCGCGCCGACGCGCTGGCCGACTGGCAGGCCGAGGCGAGCATGCTGGGCGCGCCCGCGGGTGGCGATGCCCGGGCGGTGACCGCCGACCTCTCCGATCCGGGCGCGATGGCGGGGGTTGCGGCGCGCGCGAGCCGGCCGTTCGGGCCGCCGACGATCCTGGTCAACGCTGCCGGCATCAACACGCGTGAGCCGGCCGACGCGGTCACGGCCGAGGGCTGGAAGGTCACCATCGACCTCAACCTCGCCACGCCCTTCTTCCTCGCCCAGGCGCTGGTGACGGGCATGCGGGCGGCAGGCGGCGGGCGGATCGTCAACTTCGCCTCGCTCCAGTCGACCCGCGCCTTCCCCGGCGGGCTGGCCTATGGCGCCTCCAAGGGCGGGATCACCCAGCTCACGCGCGCGATGGCCGAGGCCTGGTCCGGGGACGGCATCACCGCCAACGCGCTGGCGCCCGGCTTCTTTCCGACCGAGCTGACCGGCCCCGTCTTCGCCGATGCCGAGCGTGCCGGGCGCAACGCCGCACAGACCTGCATCGGGCGCAACGGCACGATGGCCGACATCCTGGGCCCCGCGCTCTTCCTCTGCTCGGACGCCTCGGCCTATGTGACCGGCCAGGTGCTGGCCGTCGACGGAGGGTTCACCGCGAAATGAAGGCGCTGGTCTATACCGGGCCCAGGACGCTGGCCTATCGCGACGTGCCCGATCCGGAGGCGGCGGGGCTGAGCCTGGTGCGCATCGCCCATGTCGGCATCTGCGGCTCGGACATGCATGCCTGGGCGGGGCACGACGCGCGCCGGCCCGCGCCGCTGATCCTGGGCCACGAGGCGGCGGGCGAGGTGGTGGCGGGGCCGATGACGGGCAGCCGCGTGACGGTCAACCCGCTGGTGCATTGCGGCGCCTGCGATGCCTGCCTGAGGGGCCGGGAGAACCTCTGCCCGCACCGCCAGATCATCTCGATGCCGCCCCGAGAAGGCGCCTTCGCCGAGTATGTCGCGATGCCGCCCGCGAACCTCGTCGCGATCCCCGAGGGTGTGCCGACCGCCCGCGCCGCGCTGGCCGAGCCGCTGGCCTGCGGCTGGCATGCCGTGCGCCTCGGCGCGGGGCAGCTGGACCGCCCGCTG
>JBCBPG010000732.1:0-2678 GCA_039820865.1 Pseudomonadota bacterium | reverse complement strand
GCCCAGGGCCAGCGCCTTCGAGGTCACGAACTTGGTCTGTGGCATCGGCCCCTCGGCGGCGTCCACCAACAGGACCACCCCATCGACCATCGACAGGATGCGTTCAACCTCGCCGCCGAAATCGGCGTGACCGGGGGTGTCGACAATGTTGATACGGGTGGATTTCCATTCCACGGATGTGGCCTTGGCCAGGATCGTGATCCCGCGCTCGCGCTCGAGGTCGTTCGAATCCATCGCCCGCTCGGCCACCGCCTGGTTCTCGCGGAAGGAGCCGGACTGCTTGAGGAGAGCGTCGACGAGCGTGGTCTTGCCGTGGTCGACATGCGCGATGATCGCGATGTTGCGGAGCTGCATCCGGGTACCTGCTGCGGCTGGGCCGGATCCCCTGCGTCCGGTTCGCGCGTGAGATGGCGCAACCGGCCGCCCGCGGCAAGCGTGTCATCACCTTGTCATACCAGCCTTTCCGCCAACTCCGCCCGGCCGCTCAGCGCAGCAGCCGCACCGCGACCCAGGCGGCGGCGACCGCGACGGCCGTCAGCAGCACGGCGAAGGCGGGAAAGGACCACGCATCCTCGGCATGCGGGATGCCGGCGAGGTTCACGCCAAGCAGGCCCGTCAGGAAGGTCAGCGGCAGGAAAACGACCGAGACCGCCGAGAGGATCATGATCACGCGGTTGGACCGCTCGGCCTGGGCGGCGCGCAGCTCATCGGCCACGATCTGGCCCCGCGAAAGGATCGAGCCGAGATCGCCCGCGATGCGGCGGAAGGCATCGGCCTCGACGCGGAGCGCGCCCGGCTCCTCCAGCCAGCGCGGCGCCAGCGCCACCAGACGGTCGAGCGCGCCGGCCTGGGGCGCGACGAAGCGGCGGATCAGGATCGCGTCCTGGCGCGTGTCGGCCAGCTTGGCGCGCTCGCTGGCGCTGAGATCGCCGCTGGCGCGCGCGCTGGCCAGTTCGAGGTCGAGGATGTCGCGCTCCAGCGTGTCGAGCTCGTGCTCGACCTGCTCGCGCAGCGTCTCGACCACGTGGATGACGAAGTCGCCGATGCTGGCGGGTGCCTGGCCGCTGCAGAACTCGCGGACAAGGCGGTCGACGACGGGCAGGCGGCGAAGCTCGATCGACAGGATCCGCCCCTCGATCACCAGCAGGCGCAGCGAGATCATGTCCTCCGGCTCGTCGCCGGGGGTCTCGTTGATGCCGCGCAGGAAGATCGCCGTCGCCCCGTCGCCGTCATCGCCATCGCCGCCGTCTGTGTCGCTGACGACGCAGGGCATGGTGTCTTCCTCGACCAGCGCCCAGGCGATCTCGTCGGGGACATCCCCCAGCGCCAGCAGGTAGCGCTCGGTCGCGGCGGAGCGCTTGAAGTGCTGCCAGCGGTAGCGGTGGCGCGCATCGCCCGCATGGCCGTCGAAGACCTCGTTCAGTTTCGCGTGATGCACCATCGCCCGGCTCCGGCTGTTTCCCGTTTCGCCTCGCGCGCCCAGGCTTTAAGCGCAAGCGAAACGGGGAGACGGCGATGACGATGCGCGCGATGCGGCTGAACGAGACCGGGGGACGGCTGGTCGAGGAGACGCTGGCGGTGCCCGAGCCGGGGCCGGGCCAGGTGCTGGTGCGCGTCGCCGCCTGCGCGGTCAACTTCGCCGATACGCTGATGGTCAAGGGCCGCTACCAGGAGACGCCGGACCTGCCCTTCTCGCCGGGGCTGGAGGTCGCGGGCACGGTCGAGGCGCTGGGCGCGGGCGTCGAGGGCCCGGCCCCCGGCACCCGCGTCGCGGCGCTGCCCGGTCATGGCGGCATGGCCGAGTACGAGCTTGCCCCCGCCGCCACGGTCGTGCCCGTGCCCGATGCCATGGACATGCGCGCCGCCGCCGGGCTGCAGGTGGCCTATGGCACGGCGCATGTGGCGCTCTGGCACCGCGCGGGGCTGAAGCCGGGCGAGCGGCTGGTCGTGACGGGCGCAGCCGGTGGCGCGGGGCTGGCCGCCGTCGCGGTGGGTGCGCTGATGGGCGCCGAGGTGGTGGCGGTCGCGCGGGGCGAGGCGCGGCTGGAGACGGTGCGCGCGGTCGGGGCAGCCCATGCGATCGACCCCACGGCGGGGGACCTGCGCGAGGCGCTGCTGGCCCTGGGCGGCGTCGACGTGGTCTACGAGACGGTGGGGGGCGACATGTGGAAGGCGTGCCTGCGCGCCGCCCGCCCCGAGGCCCGCCTGCTGCCGATCGGTTTTGCCGGCGGCGAGGTGCCCCAGATCCCGGCCAACGTCCTGCTGGTCAAGAACCTCGACGTGATCGGCTTCTACTGGGGCGCCTATTACCGCTTCCGCCCCGAGGTGCTGGTGGAGAGCTTCCGCACGCTGATCGGCTGGGTCGAGGATGGCCGCCTCACGCCGGAGGTCGGCCATGTCCTGCCGCTGTCGGAGGCCAACGAGGCCCTCGCGCTGATCGCCGGGCGCCGCGCGACCGGCAAGGTCATCCTGGAGCCCTAGATCATTTTCCAGCCAGACGGACTCAGTCTGGCGACCAGAAACTGCGGCAAACCCAAAAACCGGGCGCGCGAAACCTGACGCAGTCAGGTCGGCGAGCGCTCTAGGCACCGCCGCCTCCGGGGAGGCAATCGATGCCGCGGCCGCCCCCGCCCGCGTAATCATGCGCGCGGAAAGGTGAGTTTTCCGCGAACGCTGAT
>JBCBPG010000731.1:0-2681 GCA_039820865.1 Pseudomonadota bacterium | reverse complement strand
GGCCGCACTGGGCGGTGCGCTGGCGATGGGCGCGCCGGCGCTGCCCTATGCGGTCACGGCGCTGGCCTTGGGGGGAGCGCTGGCGATCGGGCTGGCGTTTCGCGAACCCGGTGCGGCGGCGCCCGGGCGCGCGGGCGAGGGGGCGGAGCTGTTGCAGGCGGGCTCGCTGGTCGCGGCGTTCCGCCAGCCCGTGCTGGCCTGGCTCTTCGTGCTGGGGCTGGTGATGTATGCCTTCAGCCATGTGCCCTTCGTCTTCGGCCAGCCCTTCATTCTCGAGGCACTGGCGGGCACGGCGCTGGAGGGGCGGGAGACGCTGGCCAGCGGGGCCGTCACGGCGGTGATGATGGTGGTGTCGGTGCTGGTCTCGCTGGTCGCGCCGGGGCTGCGGCGGCGCGTCGGGCTGGCGGCGATGCTGCTGGCGGCCTTCGCGATGCAGGTGGGGCTGATCGGGGCGCTGGCGCTCAGCGAACAGGCGGCTGCGGTGGCGCTGCTGTTCCTGCGCATGGTGCCGGATGCCTGGTCGCGGCCCTTCATGCTGGCGCGGATGCAGCCGCTGCTCGGCGATCGCAACCGCGCGACGTTCCTCTCGCTTCAGAGTTTCTGTGGACGGCTGGGCTTTGCCGTCACGCTGTGGCTGGCGGCGGGGGGCGCAGGTACCGGGCGGATGGACTTTGGCGGGCTGCAGGCCGTTCTGGGGGCCTATGCGCTTGGCGGGATGGTCCTGCTCGCGACGCTGGCGGTCGCGGCGTCGCGGATCGACATCGACCGGCGTACAGCGACGTGAGCGCGGGCGGTGCGTTCCACGCAGCCTGGGCGGGTCCGGCCCGGGTGCTTGGCCGGCTTGGCGCGGGGCCGGGGCTTGGCTAGAAGCGTCGGGCGCGCTAGACGCCACGGCTCGCCGGGCAGAACCCCGGGGTGCCCCTGGGCGCCGGAGCGGAGGAGGACGGGATGCGCCGCGTTGTCGTAACCGGATTGGGCATGGTCACGCCGCTGGCCTGTGGTGTCGAGGAAAGCTGGGCGCGGATCCTGGCGGGCCGATCGGGCATCAACGAGATTCGCCATTTCGACGCCTCGCACCTGCCCTGCCGGATCGCGGGCGAGATCCCGCTGGGCGACGGGACGGACGGCACCTTCAACCCCGACGACTGGGTAAGCGCCAAGGACCGGCGCAAGCATGACCGCTTCATCACCTATGCGCTGACCGCGGCCGACCAGGCGGTGAAGGATGCCGGCTGGACGCCGGAGGACCCGGAGGAGCTGGAGCGCACGGGCGTGATGATCGGCTCGGGCATCGGGGGTGTCGAGAGCATCGCCGAGACCGCCGTGACGCTGAAGGAGAAGGGGCCGCGGCGCGTGTCGCCCTTCTTCATTCCGGGCGCGCTGATCAACCTCTGCTCGGGGCAGGTGAGCATCCGCTATGGCTTCAAGGGGCCGAACCACGCGGTGGTGACGGCCTGTTCGACGGGCGCGCATGCGATCGGCGATGCCGCGCGGCTGATCATGTTCGGCGATGCGGACGTGATGCTGGCGGGTGGCGCGGAGAGCCCGGTCTGCGAGATCTCGGTCGCCGGGTTCTCGGCCTGCAAGGCGCTCTCGACGGGCTACAACGACACGCCGGAGAAGGCGTCGCGGCCCTATGACAGCGGGCGCGACGGCTTTGTGATGGGCGAGGGTGCGGGTGTCGTGGTGCTGGAGGAGCGCGAGCATGCGCTCGCCCGCGGCGCCAAGATCTATGCCGAGGTGCTGGGCTATGGCCTCTCGGGCGATGCCTATCACATCACGGCGCCGGCCTCGGACGGCGACGGCGGCTTCCGGGCGATGAAGGCGGCGCTGAAGAATGCCGGGATCACGCCGTCGGACATCGACTATGTGAACGCGCACGGGACCTCGACGCCGCTGGGCGACGAGATTGAGCTGGGCGCGGTGCAGCGGATGCTGGGCAACCATGCGTCCAACGTGACGATGTCCTCGACCAAGTCGGCCAGCGGGCACCTGCTGGGAGCGGCGGGCGCGATCGAGGCGATCTTCAGCGTGCTGGCGATCCGCGACCAGGTCGCGCCGCCGACGATCAACCTGGACGACCCCTCGGTCGACACGCCGATTGACCTGGCGCCGAATGCCAAGCGTGAGCGGCAGATCGACGTGGCGCTGTCCAACAGTTTCGGCTTTGGCGGCACGAACGCGTCGCTGGTGCTGGGGCGCCCGCGGGGCTGAGGCGGAGCCTGTGCGGGCCTGCGGCGTTAAGGTCCGGGCGATGGTGCGGTGAGGCAGGGGGAACGCGGCGATGGAGAGGCTTGAGCCGCTGATCGCCTATGTCCGGGAGAACCCGCTCGAGGCCGGGATGTTCGGCGTCGTTGGCGCGGTGCTGCTGCTGGCGCTGCTCTGGGGCCGGTCGGCCGCTGGCTGAGGATGCGCCACCTGGCTGCGAACGTGCTGACGATCATGGTCGTGGCGGCGGTGGCGCTGGGCATCGCGGTTCGCGTCGCGGGCGACCGCGTGGCGGCGCCGGGGCCGCTGGCGGCCGACATCGTGGTGACGGTGCCGCAGGGCGCCGGCGTGGCGCGGATCTCGGAAATCCTGGCCGAGGCGGGCGCGATCGAGGAGCCGATGCTGTTCCGGCTGGCGGCGCGCTACAGCGGCCAGGCGCAGGCGCTGAAGTTCGGCGAGTACAACCTGCCGGC
>JBCBPG010000730.1:0-2699 GCA_039820865.1 Pseudomonadota bacterium | reverse complement strand
TATTCCCGTGCGCATGCCCCAGGCTCGCATGCGATACGCCGAAACGGAAACCCCATCCGGACTCATCCGTCTCGGTCAATCCACTAGGGTGGGCGATCCGCCCACCGCCCGAGAAGAGGAAAGGGAAGAGGAAGGGGACGCTCGCCGCTGGGCAGTCCCCTTTGAAGGATCAAAGGGGATGCCGGCCAGCCTGGGCGAAGACCGGGGCGCGTCAAGGACGGGCCGGCTTCGCCGGTCGCGTGCCGCGATCCTTGACCCGCCCCGGTCTTCGCGCGTCGTGCTTAAACGTCGGGGCTCAGGCGTATCTGGCGGTCTTGAGGGCGAGGAGGGCGGCGGCGGCGATCAGGACCCCGCCGGCGACGCGGTCGAGCCAGGCGCGCGCCGGGCCGCCGAGGCGGTGCTTCACCCAGCCGGCGGCGATGCCGTAGGCCGCGAGGAAGCTGCCGTCGATCACGATATAGGTGGTGCCGAGGATCAGGAGCTGCGGCGTGAGCGGTCCGGCCGGGTCGATGAACTGCGGGAAGAGCGCGGCGAAGAACACCACCGCCTTGGGGTTCGCCGCCGAGGTGAGGAAGCCGAGCAGCCAGAGCCGCCCCAGCGTCGCCCGCGGGCCGTCCCGCGCCGCGCCGCGCCCGGCCGCGCGGATCTTCTGCACGCCCATCCAGACGAGGTAGCCGACGCCCGCCCATTTCACGACCGTGAACGCGGTCTCGGAGGCCAGCAGCACCGCCCCCAGCCCCAGCCCCGCCGCCAGCATCTGCAGCGCGTTCGCCGAGAGGTCTCCCGCCGCCGTCGCCGCCGCCCGCTGCGCCCCGTTGGCGAGGCTGACCGAGAGCATCAGCAGGTGGCTCGGTCCCGGCGTCGCGAAGAACACGAGGAGCGTGCCGAGATAAAGGAGCCAGGTCTCGAGGGATACGGCCATCACGGGCTCCGGAAGTGCTTGGAGAGCTTCAGCGCCTGGCCCTGGTAGTTCGAACCGATGTCGCGACCGTAGAGGAGATGCGGCGTCTCGGCCATGCGCTCGTAGATGAGACGGCCGACAGGCTGGCCATGCTCCAGCGCGAAGGGCGCCTCGTGGCAGCGGACCTCCAGCACCCCCCGCGAGCCGGAGCCGCCCGTCGAGGCATGCCCGAAGCCGGGATCGAAGAAGCCCGCGTAATGCACCCGGAACTCGCCCGCGACGGCCATGAAGGGCACCATCTCGGCCGCCGTGTCTGGGGGCACCGCGACGGCCTCGCGGCTCATCAGGATGTAGAAGGCGCCGGGGTCCAGGATCAGCCCGCCATGGCGCGCGGGGCGGACGGCCTCCCAGAACTCGGCCGGGTCGTAGGCCGCCACCCGGGTCAGGTCGATCAGCGCCGTGTTCTGCCGCGCCCGCCAGCCGACGATGCCCCCGCCCTGGCCCGCGAGATCGACCGAGAAGCCGAGGCCGCCGTCGATCACCGCGTCGCCATCGACCAGCGGCTCGCGCGCGTGCAGCGCCGCCAGCGCCGCATCGTCGAGGGTCGGGTCGCCGCGGCGCAGGCGCAGCTGCGAGAGCGTGACGCCCGGGTGCACCAGCACCGAGAACGTGCAGGGGCTGATCTGGGCGTAGAGCGGGCCGGCATAGCCCGCGCCCACCCGGTCGAAGGCGTCCGAGCCGTCGGTCACCAGCCGCGTCAGGAGGTCGAGCCGCCCCGTCGAGGACTTCGCATTGGCCGCGCCCGCGACGTCGGCCGGCAGCACCAGCCGCTCGGCCAGTTCGACGACATAGGCGCAGCCCTTCTCCAGCACCGCGCCTTGCGCCAGGTCGATCTCGTGCATGGCATAGTCGGCGAGCCGTTCGGCGACAGGGCGCGGTCCGGGAAGGAAGCTCGCGCGTACCCGCCAGGCGCGTCGGCCGAGGCGGAGGTCGATCGAGGCCGGCTGGAGCTGGGCGCGTTCGATCGGCGTATCGGCGGCGATGGCGCCGGTGGCGATCATCGCGTCGAGCTCCTGCGAGGGGATCACGCCGTCCATGCTCACCTCCGTCACGCGCGCCCCCGGGCGGGGCATGGGGCGCGCGCGCGGCGCCCCAAACGAAAGACGCCAGCGGCGGCACCGCTGGCGTCCCGTCCGATGGTCGGGCCGGCGAGATTCGAACTCACGACCTCCTGCGCCCCATGCAGGCGCGCTACCAAGCTGCGCTACGGCCCGTCGGGTCGGCAGGGCTTAGCGCCCTCGCCCGGCCGGTGCAATGGGCAAAGACCCCCCGGTTTCCGCCGTCGCCGGCATGGATGGCAGGGGGCGTGGAAGGCACCACCGGCCGGGCAGGGGGCATGGCCCCGGAACGGGCCGTGTCGCCCGTCGCGTCCAGGCTCAGCGGGCTTCGAGGCGGACGAGCAGGCCCTCCAGCCGGGCGATCCAGGCGTCGAGGGCGGCCGAGGGGCCGGATGTCGCCACATCCGCGGCGGCGGCGTGGTCCTGCCCGGCGGGCGGCACGTCCGGTGCCGCCCTGGCGGCGCGCGCCTCGGACGGCGCCGCCGTCGCCGGCGCTGCCTCGCCGAAATCCATGTCGTGCTGGTCCGGGTGCTCTTCGCGTGGCATCGCCTCTCCCATGGGCTCGCCGGTCGGCATCGCGTCGGTGGGGGGCAGGTCGGCCGCGCCTTCGCCTTCGGCGCCGGCATCGACCCCGGCATCGACCTTGGCATCGACGCCGGCATCGACCTTGGCGCGGATCG
>JBCBPG010000729.1:0-2703 GCA_039820865.1 Pseudomonadota bacterium | reverse complement strand
GGGGAGAGCGCCTGCGCCCGACCAGGGGCGCGACGGGTCGAACAGGGGCCTAGAGCATTTTCCAGCCAGACTGAATCAGTCTGGCGACAAGAAAATGCGGCAAACAAAACAACCTGGAGCGCGAGACCTGACGCAGTCAGGTCGGCAAGCGCTCTAGCGGCCGGGGGAGAGGATGCGGAAGCGGTCGCGGATGGCCTGGTCCGTGGCGCGGTCGATGTAGTCGGGCGGCGGCTCGGCCAGGATGGCGCGGGCCTTGGCGCGGGCGCGCTCGCGGATGTCGGGGGCGCCCTTCTCGGCCCAGGTGGCGGGGGCGTCGCGATCGGCCAGCGCGGGGAACAGGTAGTCGCGCTCCATCGCCGCCATGGTCTGGGGATGGCCGAGGAAATGCCCCTCGCCCAGCACCGCCTCGCGGATGGCGTCATAGCCCAGCGTCTCGTCGCTGACCTCGACGCCGCGCAGCACCCGGTAGACGCTGCCCAGCATCTCGTCGTCCAGCACGAAGGCCTCGAAGCTGACGCCGAGGAGCGCCGCCATCATGCCCGAGCTCTCGTAGACCATGTTGCCGCCCGCCAGCCCCGCGGACAGCGCCGCCAGCGCCTTCTCGGCACCCATCTGCGCATCGGGCGCCTTGGCGTCGGACATCGATGAGGCGACGCCCGAGGGCAGGCCCAGCCAGTTGGACAGCTGGGCCGAGGCCGCGTTCAGCACCGCGCTCTCGCCGCCCCCGCCCGAGAAGGCGCCCGTGCGCAGGTCGACCACCAGCGGCCAGTTCGAGAAGATCACCGGGTGGCCGGGCGCGAAGGCGTGGACCAGCGCCAGGCCCGCCAGCGTCTCGGCCAGCGACTGCGCCAGGAAGCCGGCCAGCGTCGCCGGCGCCGTCGCCCCCGCCTGGGCGGCGATGATGCAGCTGACCGGCACGCCCGCCCGCGTGCAGGCCAGCGTCACGTCGACCGCGTCCTCGCCATAGCGCATGGGCGAGATCACCGGGCTGATATGCGCCTTGCAGAAGGGCGCGCGCGCATACCGCCCTTCGCCGCCCGCGACCATGTCGAACATCTCGACGATCGGCGCGACATGCGCGCCCAGCGTGAAGGCGGTGCCCACGGGCTTGGTCGTGTTGGCGACCAGCGCATAGGCGGTGTTGATGTCGAGATCGCGGTTGTCCGGCACATCGGTCGCGATGCAGCAGCGCGTGAACCAGCTGATGTTGGTCAGCCGGTCCTGCAGCCGGGTGAAGGCGTGGAGGTCAGCGAGCGTCGAGGGGCGGTAGAGCCCGGTCTCGATATCCAGCGTCTGGACCGCCGCGCCGCCGGTGCCGAAATGGACGGCCTCGCCCCCGATCTCGATCGAGCGTGCCGGGTCGCGACCATGCAGCGTGAAGCGCCGGGGGGCGGCGGCGACGATGTCCTCGACCAGCGCGCGGGGATAGCAGAGGCGCCCGTCCCGCATCTCGGCGCCCCGCGCGGTCGCGGCCTCGGCCAGCGCGGGCGGCACCTCGCCCATGCCGAGCTCGGCCAGGAGCCGCAGCGCCGTGTCCCAGATCGCCGCGATATCCGCGTCCGACAGCGGGCGATAGCGCCCGCCCGGCTGGCCCGGGGCCGCGGGATTGGCCGCCGGGGGCCGGCTTCGCTGGGCGATCCGCGCCTCGCGCCCGCTCCCGCCGCCACGCCCGCCGCCGCGGCCTCCCCGGCCGGCGGGGCGCTGCCCTCCCTCGCGCCGCGCGCCGCCCGGCTCGTCCATGGGTGCCCTCCCGGTATGTGCCCGGGGCAGCGTCCCGTCTGGCCGTCCGGGGCGCAAGCGCCTTGGGAAAAACCGAAGGTTGGTCATGGCTTTTCCGATGGAGCGCCTCTGGCGTTGACCCGGCGCGCGCCCCGGCCTTCCGATAGGGCGCGTTTGGCAGGGAGGCGAGCATGGACCAGGCTGGAGAGATCGTGGACGAGGCGGCCATCGAGGCATTCCGGCGCGACGGCGCGGTATGCCTGCGCGGGGCCTTTGGCGCGGACTGGATCGAGGCGCTCGGCCGCGGGATCGACGCCGATCTCGCCACCCCCTCGCCCCGGCTGACCCGCCACACCAGGGACCCCGACGCGCCCGCCTATATCGAGGACTTCTGGGTCTGGAACCAGGTGCCTGAGTTCCGCCGTTTCGTCCACGAGAGCCCCTGCGGCGCGCTGGCGGCCCGGCTCCTCGGCGCGCCCTCGGTCAACCTCGTGATGGACAACTGGTTCCTGCGCGAGGCCGGCTCGCGCTCGCGCCCGCCCTTCCACCAGGACCTCGCCTATTTCGACTTCCAGGGCACGATGTGCGTGCTCTGGCTGCCGCTCGAGCCCGTGACGCGCGAGAACGGCATCGCCTTCGTCCGCGGCTCGCATCTCTGGGACAAGCTCTTCATGCGCGTGCGCTTCGCCGACGGCCACCCGGCGGGGATGGAGACGGGCGACGAGGGCGTCGAGGTCAACGGCCAGCGCTACCACGCGCCGCCGGACGTGGCCGCCGACCCCTCGGCCCACGACATCCTGCAATGGGACCTCGATCTCGGCGACTGCATCTTCTTCGACATGCGCACCCTGCACGGCGGCCTGGCCGATACCGTGCCGAGCGAGACCGTCCGCCGCTTCACGCTCCGCATGACCGCGCCCGACGGCGTCATCCGCTACCGCGGCGACTGGGCCAAGGACGAGCGGGCGATCTTCGAGGCCGCCG
>JBCBPG010000728.1:0-2706 GCA_039820865.1 Pseudomonadota bacterium | reverse complement strand
GGCCAGCGCGGTCAGCAGCACGCGCCCGCCCTCCTCGTCGGGCTCGCCCAGCGGCCCCGCATCCAGCAGCCGCAGCTCGGTCAACAGCGACAGCGCGAGGCGATGCTCGGCGCTCCGATACGGCCCCTCGCGCGGCAGCGCCGCCAGCACCTGCTGGCGCTCTCGCTCCTGACCGAGCTGCGCCTGCTGGACGCGGGCCCCCTCGGCGATCCGGACGACGACGATGATCGCGGCGTGCTGACCGAGCTTGCCGAGCGCTGCGAGCGCGATCTCTCCGAGATCTCGGACCGGATCGCGCGCAGCTTCTTCGCCCATGCCGAGCAGCCGGTGGCGCTGGTCCATGCCGGGCGCGCCGACCGGCCGGAGGTCGAGTGATGCGCTACACCGTCCGGCACGTGACCAGCTATCGCTATGCCCAGCAGGCGGCCTTCAGCCAGCACCTGTTGCGCCTGACCCCGCGTGCGACCGACGACCAGCGCGTGCTGGCGAGCACGATCGAGATCAGCCCGCGCGCCGAGCCGATGAGCGAGGCGGTCGACATGTTCGGCAATACCGAGCACGTCGCCACCGTCACGCGCCCGCATGACGAGCTGACGATCACCGCGACCTCGACGGTCGAGCGGAGCGCTCCGGGCGAGTTCATGACCGAGGCGGGCGCGCCCTGGGAGGCGGTGCGCGACCAGGCGCTGGGCCTGGCCAATGCGCCGCCCATGGCCACCGTCGCGCCCTTCGCCTTCCCCTCGGCCATGACCGCGGCGGACGCGGCGATCGAGGCCTATGCCAAGGAGAGCCTGGCACCCGGCCGGCCTTACCTGGCGGCCGCGGTCGAGCTCTGCGCGCGGATCTACGAGGATTTCGACTACAGCCCCGGCGCGACGGGCGCCGATACGCTGCCGGGCGTCAGTTTCGCGGCCCGCCACGGCGTCTGCCAGGACTTCGCCCATGTGATGCTGGCCTGCCTGCGCGCCTCGCGCCTGCCGGCGCGCTATGTTTCGGGCTACCTGCGCACGATCCCGCCCGAAGGGCAGCCGCGGCTGGAGGGGGCGGATGCCAGCCATGCCTGGGTGTCGGTCTGGGACCCGGTGCTGGACTGGGTCGACCTCGACCCCACGAACAACCTCGTGCCGGGCATCGACCACGTGACGCTGGCCTGGGGGCGCGATTTCCGGGATGTCAGCCCGGTGTCGGGGCTGGTCGTGGGCTCGGGGCCGCAGGTGCTGTCGGTCGGCGTCGACGTCGCCCCCCTCGCCGACGCGGCCTGAGCGATGGCCAGCCCCACCGCCACGGTCGCGGCGGCCCCCCCGCTGCCGGCCTGGGCGCTCTGGGCGGGGCTGATGGGCGTCGGCGTCTGCTGGGGCATGACGCAGATCTTCATGAAGACCGCCATGGCCGGCGGCTTCCATCCCCTGGGCGCGGCACTGTGGCAGGCGGGGGTGGGCGCGCTGGTGGCGGGTGCGGCGCTCGCCTGGCGCGGCGGGCGGATGCCCTGGACACTTGGCCACTGGGTGTTCTTCGCCGCCTGCGGGCTGCTCGGCACCGCGCTGCCGGCCTCGCTCAGCTTCGCCTCGATCGTGCATCTGCCCGTGGGCGTGCAGGCGCTCGTGATCTCGACGGTGCCGCTCATGACCGTGGCGCTGGCACTGCCCATGGGGCTCGAGCGGGTCGGCCCCCGGCGCCTCGGCGGCCTTCTGCTGGGGCTGCTCGGCGTCGCGATGATCGTGCTGCCCGAGAGCAGCCTGCCGGGCGCGGGACAGATCTGGTGGGTGGCATTGCCGGTGCTCTCGGCGCTCTCCTACGCGACCGAGAACGTGGTCATCGACCGCTTCCGCCCCCCGGGGACCGAGGCGCTGCAGATCGGCTGCGGCCTCCTGGCCTGCGCCACGCTGATGCTGATTCCTCCGGTGGTGGTGCTGGACCTCGCCGTCTGGCCCGCCGATCCGTCCAACTGGCGCGCGCTGGCCGACATGCTGGCCGTCACGCTCTTCAACATCGTGTCCTATCTGGGTTTTGTCTGGCTGATCGGCCATGCGGGGCCGGTCTTTGCCAGCCAGGTCGGCTATGTCGTGACCGCGACCGGGGTGGTGACGGGGATGCTGTTCCTCGGCGAGCGCCATGCCTGGGGCATCTGGGTCGCCATGGCCCTGCTCTTCGCCGGGATCGCGCTGGTCAGCCCCCGGCGCGCGCCATGACGGCGAGGTAGTTGACCGCGAGGTCGGTCGAGAGCCGCCATTCGCGCGCCAGCGGGTCGAAGACCATGCCGCGCAGGTCCAGTGTCTCGAGCCCGGCGGAGAGGCCATGGGCCTCGATCTCGGCCGGCGTGACGAACTGGCGCCAGTCGTGGGTGCCGCGCGGCAGCCAGCCAAGCAGGTACTCGGCCCCCGCGATCGCCAGCGCCCAGGCCTGCGGCGTGCGGTTGAGGGTGGACAGGATCGCGAGACCGCCGGGGGCGAGGAGGCCCGCGATCTCGGCGACGAAGCCGGGCTGGTCGGGGACATGCTCGATGACCTCCATCGCAAGGACGACGTCGAAACGTCGCCCCTCGCCCGCCAGGTCCGCGGCGATGCCGGTGCGGTAGTCGATGGCGAGACCCTGCGCCTCGGCATGCAGGCGCGCGACGGGGGCCGAGGCGGGGGCCGCATCGATGCCGGTGACGCGGGCGCCGAGGCGGGCCATCGGCTCGCTCATCAGCCCGCCGCCGCAGCCGAT
>JBCBPG010000727.1:0-2706 GCA_039820865.1 Pseudomonadota bacterium | reverse complement strand
CGGACGAAGACCTCGACATCGCGTCGGTCCACCGCTGGGCCAGGGAGGGCAACGTCTTCAACGAGACGAAGGCCCATGGCGTGCGCCAGCTGGTGACCGCGCCCGCGCTGCTTGCCCAGATCGAGTAGGCACCGGCCGGCG
This sequence comes from Pseudomonadota bacterium, assembly GCA_039820865.1. Lineage (GTDB taxonomy): Bacteria > Pseudomonadota > Alphaproteobacteria > Rhodobacterales > Rhodobacteraceae > Thermohalobaculum. The sequence continues at coordinate 2,565 of JBCBPG010000727.1, read as the reverse complement.
CGCCCGCTTCGATGTCACGTTTCGTGATGTCGGAGACCCGCGCGCGCCGGCGGGGGCCGCCTTGACGCCCCTCCTTCGATATCACAGAGCGTGACATCGAACGGAGGGCGTCGATGGCGGACGCGACGGATCGAGACGGGAGCGGAACGGGCGTGGCGGTGGGCCGTCTGCCGGTATGGCTGTTCCGCGGCCAGCGCGTGCTGCTCGACCGCGATGTCGCCGTCCTGTTCGGCGTGCGCACCGGCGCGCTCAACCAGGCCGTCAAGCGCCGGGCCAGCCTGTTCCCCGAGACCGAGACCTTCTACCTGGACGCCGACGAGATGCAGGTGCTGCGCGAACGCGAGGGTATGCGCGGGCGTGGCGGGAACCAGAAGGCGACGCGGGTGTTCACCGAGCGCGGCGTCTGGCTGGTCAGCACCGTGCTGCGCTCGCCGCGGGCCGAGATGGTGGTGCGGCTGATCGTCGAGGTCTTCGTCCGGGTGCGGGCGCTGGAGACCGAGCATACCGCGACCAACTTCCCCGAACCGATCCTGGTGGAGAACGACGTGCTGCCGGCGCTGGTGGCGGGCGAGGGCCCGATGGACGGTGTCCGCCGGGCGCTGGTCGAGATCGGCGAGGCGCTGGGCGACCCGGCGCTGCGCGCCCGCGTGTTCGCCGAGGCGCGCGATCTGCTCGACGGCGTGCTTGATTTCGTCAAGGGCACGCTGCAGGCGCCCTCGGCCCTGGTTGCGCGCCAGCGGGCCGAGGCGGAGCGGCTGCTGGCGGAGGCGGAGCTGGCGCGGGCACGGACGGCAGAACTGCGCGCCGAACAGGCGGGGCCCGAGGCGCTGGAGGACCTGCGCCGGGCGTTGGAGAGTGCCGAGCGCGCGAGCGAGGCGCTGGTCGCCTCGGATCTGAGGGCGGTGCTGCAGACGGCGGCCACGCTTTCCCAGCGGCGGCGCGGAGGGAGCGATGGAGATTGAGCGCACGGTTGCGGGCCTGCGCCGCGTCGTCGCCGGCTGGCGGGCGGCGGGGCTGCGGGTGGGGCTGACGCCGACGATGGGGGCGCTCCATGCCGGGCATCTCAGCCTGGTGCGCGTGGCAAGGGCGCAGGCGGACAGGGTCGTGGCGACGATCTTCGTCAACCCGACGCAGTTCGGGCCCGGCGAGGATCTCGCGGCCTATCCCCGCGACGAGGCGGCGGATGCGGCGATGCTGGCGGGCGCGGGCTGCGATCTCCTGTTCGCGCCGACGCCCGAGGCGATGTATCCGCCCGGTTTCGCGACCGAGGTGCGGGTGACGGGGCTGACGGACGTGCTGTGCGGGGCGCGCCGGCCCGGCCATTTCGACGGCGTGGCGCAGGTGGTGACGAAGTACCTCAACCAGGCGGCGGCGGATGTGGCGGTTTTCGGCGAGAAGGACTGGCAGCAGCTCGCCGTGATCCGCCGGCTGGCGCGCGACCTGGACATTCCGACCGAGGTCCTGGGGGCCCCAATTGTCCGTGAACCGGACGGGCTGGCGATGTCGTCACGGAACCGATATCTCTGCGCCGACGAACGCGGGAAGGCAGCGGCGATCAGTCGCCTGATGCGCGAGGTGATCGGCCGGCTCCGCGACGGGGCGCTGGCCGGGCCCGAGGAGGAGCGGCTCGCCGCGGCGCTGGCGGCGGCGGGTGTGGACAGGGTGGATTATGCCGAGATCCGCGCCGGCGCGGACCTGGAGCGGCGCGTCGGACCGGCGCGTGAGGGTGACCGGGTCTTCGTCGCGGCCTTCCTGGGCCGGGCGCGGCTGATCGACAACATGGGTATCTGGGAGTGAAACGTATGGTGGGGCGTGTCGTCCGTTTTGTGGACCTGCCGCCGATGTGGACGATCGTGGCGATGGCGGGATGTCTCCTGCTGTCGCGCTACGAAGCGCCGTTTGCGGACTCGAACTACCTGCGCGTCTCGGGCGGCGTGGTGATGGCGATCGCCCTGTTCGTCATGCTGTGGGCGGTGCGCCATCTGATGCGCGCCGACACCGCCGTGATGCCGCATTCGCGTCCACGCACGCTGGTGCGTTCGGGCCCCTACAAGTTCAGCCGCAACCCGATCTACGTGGCCGATCTCGCGCTGGTGATCGGTTTTGCCGTGGCCTGCGGACAGCCGCTGGGCGCGCTGCTGGCGCTGCCGCTGGCGGTGGTGCTGCTGCAGCGCTTCATCCGCCCCGAGGAGGCGGTGCTGGAGCGCGAGTTCGAGGCCCAGTTCCGCGCCTGGCGCGCCGAGATCCCCCGCTGGCTCTGACGCCGCCGCCGCGGGGCAACCGCGGGAAGCGGACGGGAGGCGCTGCCCGCGCAGACGGGGGCGCTGCCCGCCCCGCCCTGCCCTGCTCCGTCCCGCTCCCACCCGCGTCAGGATAGGCGCCGCTTGGAGATTTTTCCGCGAACGCTGCGGAGGCCACCTGAGCGACGCGCGTGAGGCCCGCATGCGGGCGCATCGAGGTCGCGCTAGAGCGCTTGCCGACCTGACTGCGTCAGGTCTCGCGCTCCAGGTTGTTTTGTTTGCCGCATTTTCTTGTCGCCAGACTGATCCAGTCTGGCTGGAAAAT
>JBCBPG010000726.1:0-2715 GCA_039820865.1 Pseudomonadota bacterium | reverse complement strand
GGCCGATCGGCATCTACGACGGCAAGTACGGCCACTACGTCAAATGGGAGAAGGTCAACGCCACCCTGCCCGAGGGCACGCGCCCCGAGGACCTGACGCTCGACGACGCGCTGGCGCTCATCGCCGAGAAGGCGCCGAAGAAGAAGGCCGTCGCCAAGGCCGGCGGCAAGACCGCCAAGGCAAAGACGACCGCCAAGAAGCCGGCCACCAAGACTGCCGCGAAAAAGCCGGCCGCCCGGAAGAAGACCCCCAAGGCCAGCGCCGCCGAGTGAGGGCCGCGCGGTGCCCCCGCGACAGCAGGGCGCGTCGATGGGGCCGCCGCGGCGCCTAGCTGTGGCCGGCAACGGCTGCAGGAGGGTCCCATGGCCGAGATCGTCGCGCTCTACGCACTCACGCTGGCCTTCGGGGGCATGGTGTTCTTCTCCGGCGTCTTCTCGCCGCTGGTCTTCGCCAAGCTGCCGGCCGAGACGGCCGGGCCGTTCATCCGCGCGGTCTTCCCCTGGTACTTCCTGGCGGTCGCCGCGATTCTCGGCCTCGCCGGCCTCGGGCTGTTCGCCGCAGGCGAGACGCTCTGGGGCGCGGTCATGGTCGCGATGGCCGCTCTCGGCGCGCTCAACCGCGAGGTGCTGATGCCCGCGATCAATGACGCGCGCGACCGGCAGCTGGCCGGCGATGCGACGGCCGGACGCCGGTTCGGCCAGCTCCACGGCACCTCGGTCGGCATCAACCTCGCGCAGATGATCGCCGCGGGCGCCGCGCTGACGGCCTTCCTCTGAACCCGGACACGCGTCCCTGGCCCGGTCTTCGCCGATCTCAAAGGCCGTCCGGCCCAGCGCGACACGCTCGCGACACCGTCCATGCCGGGTCGGACGGCCGGCGGGTGCCGGGAGGATTTCGCGCCTGCCTGCCCGCCTGCGCGGCGCCCCGCCCCCTCGCGCCGATCAGCCCTGCGTGCTAGTTCCCGGGCATGACGCTTCCGGACAAGCAGGCGATCCTGGAATGGGTCCGCGAGAACCCCGACCACGCGGCCAAGCGCGAGATCGCGAAGGCCTTTGGCGTGAAGGGGGCCGACCGCGTGGCGCTGAAGGCGATGCTGCGCGAGCTGGAGGAGGAGGGCGCGATCGAACGGCGCGGCCGGCGCCTGCGCCCGCCCGGCCACCTGCCGCCCGTCGGCCTGTTCGAGGTCGGCGCGCCGGACCGCGACGGCGACATCCACCTCACCCCCCGCGACTGGGAGGGCGACGAGGCCCCGCCCCGCATCCTCTACATGCCACGCCGTGCCGACCCGGCGCTCAAGGCGGGCGACACGGTGCTGGCCAAGATCCGGCCGCTGGAGCCCGAGGGCGAGGCCCCGCATCTCGCCTATGAGGCCAAGCTGATCCGCCGCCTCTCGCAGGGCGCGCCGCGCATGGTCGGGATCTTCCGCGAGGGCCCCGAGGGCGGGCGGATCGTGCCGGTCAACAAGAAGTCGGACAAGGAATGGCTGGTCCCCGCCGGCGCGACCGAGGGCGCGAAGGACGGCGAGCTGGTCGAGGCCGAGCGCGTCAGCCGCGAGCGCTTCGGCCTGCCCAAGGCACGGATCCTGGAGCGTCTCGGCGACCCCACGGCGCCGCGCGCCCTGTCGCTGATCGCCATGGTCGAGCACGGGATCGCCTACGACTTCCCGCCCGCCGTGCTGGCCGAGGCCGAGGCCGCGCCCCCTGCCCCCGCGCCCGACGCCACGCGCGAGGACCTGCGCCACCTGCCGCTGGTCACCATCGACCCCGAGGACGCGCGCGACCATGACGACGCCGTCTGCGCGATGCCGGACGACGACCCCGCGAACCCCGGCGGCCATGTCGTCTGGATCGCGATCGCCGATGTCTCCTGGTACGTGCGCCCCGGCTCGGCGCTGGATGCCGAGGCGCTGAAGCGCGGCAACTCGACCTACTTTCCCGACCGCGTCGCCCCGATGCTGCCGGAACGGCTGTCGGCCGATCTCTGCTCGCTGATGCCCGGCGTCGACCGCCCCTGCCTGGCGCTGCGGCTGACCATCGATGCCGAGGGCGAGCGGCGCACGATGCGCTTCTGCCGCGGCGTGATGACCTCGCCCGCGGCGCTGACCTACGCCCAGGCGCAGGCAGCGGCCGACGGCGCGCCTGACGAGGCGACCGCGCCCCATGCCGCGACCCTCGCCGATCTCTTCGCCGCCTACCGCGCGCTTGCCCGGGCGCGGGACCGTCGCCAGCCGCTGGACCTGGACCTGCCCGAACGGCGGGTCGAGCTGGCCGAGGACGGCACGGTGAAAGGCGTCACCCGGCGCGAGCGGCTCGATGCGCACCGGCTGATCGAAGAGTTCATGATCCAGGCCAACGTCGCCGCGGCCGAGACGCTGGAGGCGCGGCGCCAGGCGCTCCTCTTCCGCGTCCACGAGGAGCCGGCCGAGGAAAAGCTCGACGCGCTCCGCGAAAGCGTCGAGACGCTGGGCATGACGCTCGCCAAGGGCCAGGTGCTGAAGACGCGCCATCTGAACCAGCTGCTGACCGGGGCGGCCGGCACGCCGCATGCGGACGTGATCAACCTCTCGGTCCTGCGCGCCCAGACCCAGGCCTATTACGCGCCCGAGAACCTGGGCCATTTCGGCCTCGCGCTGCGCTCCTACGCCCATTTCACCTCGCCGATCCGCCGCTATGCCGACCTGGTGGTGCACCGGGCCCTGGTGACGGCGCTGGGGCT
>JBCBPG010000725.1:0-2716 GCA_039820865.1 Pseudomonadota bacterium | reverse complement strand
GTGCCGCGGGCCGGCGCCTCATCCCCGTCGGCACCACCGCGCTCCGCCTGCTCGAGACCGCCGCCGACGACCGGCGCCGGCTGCATCCCTTCGACGGCGAGACCGCCCTCTTCATCCGCCCCGGCCACGTCTTCCGCGGCGCCGATGCGCTGATGACCAACTTCCACCTGCCCCGCTCGACCCTCTTCATGCTGGTCGCGGCGCTGATGGGCCTCGGCCGGATGCAGGCCCTCTACGCCCACGCCATCGCGGCCGGCTACCGCTTCTACTCCTACGGCGACAGCTCGCTCCTCCTGCCGCAAGGGCGCTGACCGGGACGCCGACCGGGGCGCCGACCGGGGGCGCCGAACCCGTCCCCCTGCGCCCATCGCCCTGCGCCCATCGCCCTGCACCCGGTGAAAAGCGACAATGCAGTGGCGCGGACGGGCGAGACGGCGCTTGTACCCGCAGGGCAGGCTGGCCTAGCTGCGCGCTCCTTTCCGGAAGGCGCGCGCGGGGCGCGGCCGCGGGACGGGGGCCCCGGGGCCGGCACCCCGGCAGTCTGGCAAGGGGGCCGCGATGATCGCCGTTTTCCGCAACACCTGGGCACTGCTCATCGGCATGTTCCTGCTGCAGGTCGGCAACGGCCTGCAGGGCACGGCGCTCGGCCTGCGCGGCGATGCCGAGGGGTTCGATCCCACGGTGATGGGTGTCGTGATGAGCGGCTACTTCATCGGCTTCCTCGGCGGCGCCCGGGCGACGCCCATGATGCTGCGCCGCGTGGGCCACGTGCGCACCTTCGCGGCGCTGGCCTCGCTGATCTCGGCCGCCTGCATCGTCTATGCCGCTGCCGTCGACCCGATCGCCTGGACGCTGATGCGCCTGCTCGTCGGCTTCTGCTTCTCCGGCGTCTATGTCGTCGCCGAAAGCTGGCTCAACAACCAGGCCACCAACGAGACCCGCGGCCAGGCGCTCTCGATCTACCTGATCTGCCAGATGGCCGGCATCGTGCTGGCGCAGGCCGTCGTGCCGCTGGCCGACCCCTACGGCTACGACCTCTTCGTCGTGATGACCGTGGCGGTGTCGATCGCCTGCGCGCCGATCCTGCTCTCGGTCAGCCCCGCGCCGATGGTCGAGCACAGCCGCAACCTGCCGCTCGGCCGGCTCTACCGCATCTCGCCGCTCGGCTTCATCGGCTGCCTGGTGATGGGCGCGATCTTCGCCTCGATGTTCGGCATGACGGCGGTCTGGGGCACCTCGGTGGGCCTGGACGCGACCGAGATCTCGATCGTCATGGGCGCCTTCTATGTCGGCGCGGCGCTGCTGCAGTTCCCGATCGGCTGGATCTCCGACCGCATGGACCGCCGCGTGCTGATCGCCATCGTCACCGGCCTCGGCGCGCTGGCGGCGGCGGGCATGGTGCTGGCAGGCGACGACGCGGTGCTGCTCACGCTCGCGGCGCTGCTGATCGGCGGCATGGCGAACCCGCTCTACTCGCTCCTGATCGCGCATACCAACGACTACATGGCGCTCGAAGACATGGCCGGCGCCGCGGGCGGGCTCGTGCTCCTGAACGGCCTCGGCGCCGCCGCCACACCGTTCCTGATCGGCTGGCTGATCGACGTCGCGGGGCCGATCGCCTTCCCGGTCTTCATGGCGGCCTGCTTCGCCGGCATCTCGGCCTATGCCTGCTTCCGCATGACCGTCCGCCCGGCGACCCCGACCGACGAGACGCTGCCGATCACCGCGCTCTCGCCCGTCAGCATCAACGCCGCCCAGGAGGTCTATGCCGAGGCGGCCGAGGCGGCCGAAATCCAGGCGACCGAGGCCGAGGACGCCGCCGCCGCGCTCGACCACGCCGAGGCCCACAACCAGGACGGCTGGGGCGACGAGGCCGAGAGCAAGACGCTGCGCCCCGTCTGACCCGACGGCCCGGGCTGCGCGAAGGACGGGCCGCGCGAAGGACGGGGCTGCGCGAAGGACGGGGCTGCGCGAAGGACGGGGCGGGTCAAGGATCGCCGAAGGCGACGCGCGTGCGCGCTCGTCCTTGACGCGTCCCGCCCTTCGCCCACGCTCGACCCGGTCCCCTTTGATCCCTCAAAGGGGACTGCCCAGCGGCGAGCGTCCCCCTTCTCCGACGGCCCGCGCCCCCCGATACGGAGCGCAGACCGGCGCTCCCGGGAGACCCCGCAACCAGCATCGCGGCGACCAGCCGCGATTCCGCTTGGTCCGGGCGCGGGGGCCGGGCCATGATGGCGCGCACGAACAGCGGACCCGCCATGGACGACCTCCCCGCCACCGACGATCTCGCCCGGGTGGACGCGCTCCTCGCCTTCTGGCTGGACGAGGTCGGCCCCCAGGGATGGTTCCGCCGCGACGCCGCCATCGACGCCGCCTGCCGCCGCCATTTCGGCGCCCTGGTCGAGGCCGCGCCCACCGGCGCCTTCGCCCCCTGGTCCGCCTGGCCCGAGGGCGCGCTCGCCCGGCTGATCCTGCTCGACCAGCTGCCGCGCAACATCCACCGCGGCGACCCGCGCGCCCATGCCGGCGACGCCCTCGCGCTGGCCACCGCCAAGGCCGCCATCGCCCGCGGCCACGACCTCGCGATCGCCCCCCGCTGGCGCCCGCTCTTCTACCTGCCGCTCATGCACAGCGAGCGGCTGGCCGACCAGGAGCGCTGCGTGCGCCTCGTGCTGATGCGCCTGCCCCGGGGAGATGGCGAGGGAGATGGCGAGGG
>JBCBPG010000724.1:0-2718 GCA_039820865.1 Pseudomonadota bacterium | reverse complement strand
ATCTTCACCCGCGCCGCGGCGGAGACGTAGCTGACGAAGGAGCGATGAACCGCCAGGCCAAGGCCCTCGCCCTCGGGCAGGGTGCTGCCCCAGCCGGCCTCGCCCGCGGCGAGCTCCACGACGTTTCGCAGCCGCCCGGTGTCGATCGGGTACTCGTCATAGACCTCGCCATAGTTCCAGAAGTCCTCCGGGAAGCCGGCCGCCGCGGGGTCGAACACGCGCGGGTCGCCGATCAGCTCGAGCAGCATGTCCTTCTGGTCACGGCCAAGTTCCACCGCCAGCTCGGCGGCCAGGCTCTGCACCGCCCAGGCGCGCGGCACGTTGGAGACCGATCGCCACCAGCCGATCCGGGCATGCGAGGCCACCTCGCCGTTGTCGCAGCGGATGTTGGGGATGTCGAAGGGCATGTCGACATGGCCCATCCCGTTCTCGATCGGGAACTGGCCCGTCGCCCCCGGCACGAAGGTGGACAGGATCGTCGGCGCGACCGAGTTGTGCCGCCAGCCCGTGACCCGGTCATCGGCATCGAGCGCGACCTCGATCCGCTCGAGCGAGACCGTGTGCATGAAGGAATGCTGGATGTCGTCCTCGCGGGTCCACTGCACGCGGACGGGCGCGCCGACCTCCCGCGCGATCATCGCGGCCTCGAGGCCGAAATCGCCCTTCGACTTGCGCCCGAAGCCGCCGCCCAGCAACGTGACGTTGACGGTGACATCGCCGGCCTCGAGCCCCAGCACCGTCGCCACGTCGCCGCGCAGACCGCCGGGGTTCTGCGTCGGTGCCCAGATCTCGGCCTTGCCGTCGGCGATCCGCGCCACCGCGACCGGCGGCTCCATCGGCGCATGGGCCATGTGTGCCTGATAGTACTCGCGCTCGACGGTGCGGGCGGCGGCGTCGAAGGCGGCGTCGGGATCGCCCTGCTCACGCTTGACCGTGCCCGGCTGTCTGGCGACCCGCTCCATCTCGGCGCGAAAGGCCTCGCTGTCATAGCCGGCGTTCGGACCGTCCTCCCAGTCGATGACCAGGGCGTCGCGCCCCTGGATCGCCGCCCAGGTGTTGGTGGCGACGACGGCGATCCCGCCGAGGGGCATGAAGGCATAGGGCGAGGGGGGCGCCGGCAGCTCGACGACCTGTTCGACGCCCGGAACGGCCAGCGCCGCCGTCGCATCGAACGACCTGACCGTACCGCCCACGACCGGCGGCCGCGCGACCACCGCCGTGAGCATGCCCTCAAGCACCACATCGGCGCCGTAGACCGCCCTGCCGGTCGTGATGTCGTGCAGGTCGGTGATCCCGATCTCGCCGCGGCCCAGGTAACGGAAATCCGCCGGATCCTTGAAGGACAGGCTCCCGAAGTCCGGCACGGGCCGCGCCAGCGCGTCCTCGGCGACCGCGCCAAAGTCGATCGTCTCGCCCGAGCTGGTGTTGGTCAGCGTGTGCAGTCCGACCTCGACACCCTCCGGCGCGATGCCCCAGCGCTCGGCGGCAGCCTCGACCAGCATGCGCCGGACGGCGGCACCCATCTGGCGCATGGTCTGCAGGTGATGGCGCAGCGAACGCGAGCCGTCGGTGTTCTGGTTGCCGTAACGCTCGTGATCCCCCACGGCCTGTTCGATGACGACCCGGGACCAGTCGGCATCGAGTTCCTCGGCCACCACCATGGGCAGCGATGTCCGCGCGCCTTGCCCCATCTCGGAGCGATGGGTGACGATCGTGACCGTGCCGTCGCCGTCGATCGAGACGAAGACCAGCGGATCCGTCGCGAGCCCGCCGGGCATCTCGAGCCCGCCGGTCGGATAGGTCTCGAAAGCCGCGGCCGGGAAGGCGGCGAGCGCAAGGCCCGACGCAGTGGCGGTCTTCAGGAAGAGGCGGCGACTGACCGGGCGCACGACGATCGGCGCGGCCCCGGCTGCGGCCTGGATATACTGCAGCATCGATCTGACCTCCTCAGATGTCGGTGGCGGCGTGACGCACCGCGGCGACGATGCGCTGGTAGCAGCCGCAGCGGCAGATGTTGCCGGCCATGCCGTCGAGGATCTCCTCGTCGGTCGGGCTGGGGTTCTCGGCCAGCAGCGACGCCGCCTGCATGATCTGGCCGGCCTGGCAGAAGCCGCACTGGGGGACGTTCAGCTCACGCCAGGCCACCTGGACCCGGTGCCCGCCGTCGTCGCTCAACCCTTCGATCGTCGTGATGCTCCTGCCGGCGACATCGCCGAGCGTCAGCAGGCAGCTCCGCTCGGCCACGCCATCGACATGCACCGTGCAGGCCCCGCAGGCCCCGATGCCGCAGCCGTACTTCGTCCCCGAGTAACCGGCGAGATCGCGGATCCCCCAGAGGAGGGGCATGTCGCGAGGCGCATCGAGATCGTGCACCTGGCCGTTGATGGTTAGCGTTATCATGAAAGTCCTCCCGGTTTATCTGCCTTCTCGCAATTCCGTCCGATGCACGTGGGCTCTGGTGGGCGGTCCGAGGCGTCGCCGGTCGCGACGGTCGGGCCCGTGTGCCGGCTGGAAAGCCTGGGTCTGACGGAACGCCGTGCCGCAGCAGTATAGCATCTCGGCGGGGCTCTGTTGCACAAATCCCGTGAGGGATTCATCTCGTGAATCCAGCGTGGTAGCTGTGATGCATGAGCAGACCGACATCGCCCAGCTACGAGACCAGGAACTGGCCGGCCTGTAACGAAGCGCTCAAGCGCCGGGGTTCGCTGACGATCTGGT
>JBCBPG010000723.1:0-2725 GCA_039820865.1 Pseudomonadota bacterium | reverse complement strand
GCAGGGTGCGATGGACGTCGCGAGGACGCGGCCACCGACCCTGGCGCCGTGGCGGAGATGGCGCGGCCGAGGCTGCCATCGGGCCAGCACGCTTCTCCCGCAGCCGGCGTCCCCGTGCCCAGTGCCCCTGGCGCGGGCGAGGGCGAAGGCCCCGGCCCGGGCCACGGCCGCGACCGCGCCGGTATCGACGGGCCCGATGGTGACGGCGCCGGGCGTCAGCGCGCGCAGCCGGGCGAGGCCGTCTCCATCCAGCGCCCCCTCGCCTGAAGGCGCCCGGGCGTCCGGCTGATCATGCGCGGCGGCGTCAGGATGTCGTGGGCGAGACCGCGCACCGGCTCCCAGCGACTCATCGCCAGGCAACCCGGGCCGTCGCGGTGGCAGGCGGCGACGATCGCGGCCCGGTGTGGGGACCCGGTGTGGCGGCCCGGTGTGGCGGCCCGGTGTGGCGGCCGGTCGACGAGCCGCGTGCCGAGGGTTTCGTCGACCTCCAGCCCCCGGACCGTGGCGCAGTTCCCGGCCGCAACCACGACCTCGCCCCCGTCGCCGATCCGGACCGGCAGCGCGCCGACACCCTGGATCCGGCCGCCGAGATGCAAGCGCCCGCGCTCGCAGGTGCCGAGGTCGGCCGGGTCGTCGACACGCGCCCCGACGGCCGCGAGAGCTTGTCCGTCTTCAAATTCCCGCTTCTGGCCCCGCTTCTGGCCCCGGTCCCCGTCGTCGCCCGGGTCGGCTGCGAGGCAGGTCGCGACGGGCCACGGCATCCGCCGAAACGAGACGGCAGGGGCAAGCGCGGGTGACAACGCTCGCCAGGGCGGGCGCGCGGGCGCGACACAGGCGAAGGTGATGCGTGGACGGTGGACGCGCGCGGACCCGGGTCCGGCCGAACCGGCGAAGGCGGCATCGACGGCGGGCAGGGTCGACGCGAGCGTTCCAGGCGTGCCAGGTCTCGACACGGACCCGGCAGTTGCTCTCACGGAACGCGTCGGCGATGGCGGCGCGCGCACCGGGAGGCGGGAAGGAGGCGCGCCTGGCCCGCCGCCCGCATGCCCCTGCGGAAGCAGTCGCCGGCCCACAGGGCGCGATGGGCGGCGCGCAGCGGACAGGCTGAGCCTCCGCGCGAGGCGCGCCACGGCGCATGATGGCTGTCGGCCCGGTTGGCCGAGGTGTCGGGCAGGCCCGCGGCGGCCTCAACCCTGCGACGCAATCCGTGGCCGCCCATGCCCTGCCCGTTCTGTGCGGCGTTTTCTGTTGGCACTGCCCCTACCAACCGCGAGACCCCGTGCCACGACACAGCGGCGCGCGCGGCGGGAGGGACGGTGCCCGCGGCGGCAGCGGCGCTCTGCCACCCGGCCGGGGCGGCCGGCGGTCTGGCAATCGCCGGAGCGCCACGCTATCTGGCCGGGCGCGCGGTGGGATCGTGCGATCGACCGAGGCGGGATCATGAGCGAGCGGCAGGACTACAGCGACGCGATCAGCCCTGCGGCCGAGATCATCGAGGCCGCGCGCGAGGGGCGCATGGTGATCCTGGTCGATCACGAGGACCGGGAGAACGAGGGCGACCTGGTCATCCCGGCCGACGCGGCGAACGCCGAGGCGATCAACTTCATGGCGACGCATGGGCGCGGGCTGATCTGCCTGGCGATGCAGGGCCCCGATATCGACCGGCTAGGCCTGCCGCTGATGGCCGCGCAGAACCAGTCGCGCCACGAGACGGCCTTCACGGTCTCGATCGAGGCGCGCGAGGGCGTCACGACGGGCATCTCGGCGCATGACCGCGCGCGCTCGGTCCAGGTGGCGATCGACCCGGAGAGCGGGCCTGCCGACATCGCGACGCCGGGGCATGTGTTCCCGCTGCGCGCGCGCGAGGGCGGCGTGCTCGTCCGCGCCGGGCATACCGAGGCGGCCGTGGACATCGCGCGCCTCGCCGGGCGGCGCCCCGCCGGCGTGATCTGCGAGGTGATGAAGGACGACGGGACGATGGCGCGCCTGCCCGACCTCGTCGCCTTCGCGCAGCGCTTCGGGCTCAAGGTCGGGACGATCACGGACCTGATCGCCTATCGCCGCCGCCACGACAATCTCGTCCAGCAGGTCGACGAGGCGACGATCGTCTCGGGCCATGGCGGCGAATGGCTGATCCGCGTCTTCCGCGACACGCCGGACGGGGTCGAGCATTTCGCGCTGGTCAAGGGCGACGTCACGGGCGAGGCGCCGGTGCTGGTGCGCATGCATGTGCTGGACCCGCTGGAGGACATCCTGGCGCTCAGCCCCGAGCGGGCCGACCAGGTGCCGGCGGCCATGGAGGCGATCGCGGCCGAGGGGCGCGGCGCGGTGGTGATGATCCGCGACACGGCGCCGACGGCGATCTCGGACCGGCTGCGCCCGCGCGGCCCGAGCCCGAAGGAGCTGCGCCAGTACGGCGTTGGCGCCCAGATCCTGCAGGCGCTCGGCATCGAGGAGATGGTGATGCTGACCAACTCCCCCCTGCCCCGCGTCGTGGGGCTCGAGGGCTACGGCATCAGCATCGTGGACACCCGGCCGATCCCCCGCCGGCGCTGAAATCGGCGCTGGAACTGGGGCAGGCGGGCGCGGAGCGGAGCGGAGCGGAGCGGAGCGGAGGACGACATGGCCGAAGAGAGCGATGCGGGCACCCTGGCGCTGCCGACCCTCGACCCCGCACCGCGGGTGCTGATCGTCGCGGCGCCGTATTACCGCGCGATCGCCGATG
>JBCBPG010000722.1:0-2727 GCA_039820865.1 Pseudomonadota bacterium | reverse complement strand
GTTGATCCCGCGCCGCGAGGCCCAGACGCCGACGGCGATGCCGCCGAGGACGTTGATGGCCAGCAGCCCCCCGATCAGCCCGGCATTCGGCCCGTACTGGATGTCGTAACGGATGCCGTCGATGACCAGGAAGAGGTCCTCGAAGAAGGGAAGGCCCTTGGGCAGGTACTTGGTCAGCGCGACCTCGAACAGCAGGTAGATCACGACGGGTGCGGCCAGCATGCCGGTAATCGATTCAGTCCAGCTGTGGAGCCCGATGACCTTCAGATAGAAGAGCAGGAAGGCCATGAAAGAGAAATACGTACCGACCACGTGGATCAGGCCGATCATCACTGTCAGCGAACCGGCCGTGATCATCACCAGGCCGATCGTGTCGGGGTCGATATAGGGCTCGTCCGACTGGCTCTCGGGCGTCTTGCCGAGATACCAGCGCACCAGTGCCGCGGTGGCGGCGAGACCCATGAGCGCGGCCAGCCAGAACGGCCAGAAGCCCGAGCCCGGACCGCGGCCGGGGACCCAGCCGACATTCAGCTCGGCCGACTTCACCATGACCGAGACCGACAGGAGGATCAGGAGGACCGCCATCAGGCCCTCTGCCGTGCGCGTGCTCATCACGCCTCCGTTCTGCCGCTGGGCCGGGACACGGCGCCCTGGCCCGTTGCCCCGGTCGCGGGTGGCAAGGGCCACGACGGGGAGGAGCGGCGCGCCGGGTGGCCGGCACGACGCGGGGGTGAGCGGGGCGCTGCGAGGGCGCCCCGCCCGATGCTCAGCGGGTCGGGATCACTCGCCGGTGATGGCGTCCGCGCCGACCGACTCGATCAGGTTCTTGTGGCGCTCGAGCTGGGCGGTGTGGAACTCGGCCAGCGCGTCACCGGCGGTCCACTCGCTGCAGAACAGGCCCTCGTCGGTGCAGAACTTCTGCCACTCGTCCGACTCGAACAGCGTCTTGAAGACCTCGGTGTAGAAGGCGGTCGCCTCGGCACTCATGCCCGGAGGACCGTTGATCGAGCGCTGCATGTAGTACTCGATGTCGTGGCCGAGCTCGATCGCCGTGGGCACGTCCGGATAGGCGTCCATGCGCTCGGCCGTGAACTGCACCAGCGGCACCGAGCGGCCGGCACGGTTGAACTCCGACTGCTCGGCCGGGTTGTTCACCGTCGAGTCGATGAAGCCGCCGACCAGGTTGGTCGCCACGGTGCCACCGCCCGGGAACGGGATGTAGGTGACCTCGTAGTCGAACTCGGCCTCCATCATCGCGGTGAGGATCGAATCCTCCTGGCCCGAGCCGGTGCCGCCGACCTTCCACTCGCCGCTCGCGGACTTGACCGCGGCGACATAGCTCTCGAGGTCCTCGATGCCCTTCTCCGGCTGCACCCAGAGCAGGAACGTGTCGAGCGCCATCAGGCCGATCGGCGTGAAGGCCGAGATGTCGATGCCGAGATCCGACTGGATGACCGGCGTCGTGTAGTAGCTGTTCAGCGTGACCATGACCGTGTGGTCGTCGCCAGCCTTGTCCTTCAGGTAGGTCAGGGCCTCGGCGCCCGAGCCGCCCGGCTTGTTGATCGGGATGAACGGCCGCGGCGACAGGCCCTTCTGCTCGATCAGCGCCTGCAGGAGGCGGGCGATCTGGTCGGCGCCACCGCCCTTGCCGGCCATGATGATCAGCTCGACCGGCTTGCGGGGCTGCCACTCGGCAAGCGCCGGCGTGGAGGCGACGGCCATCAGGGCGGCAGCCGAAAGGCCGAGCGCCAGGTTCTTCTTGATCGACATCTTCGTGTCTCTCCCCATTGTCGTTGCGGCTGTGGGGGCCGCTGTGCGTGTGCCCCGTCCTGAGACGGGACTCCTGGTGGTTGTTGGGGGGCGCCACCGCAGTGCGGAAGCAATCTGTCCCCTATCGGGATCCCCCCGTGAGACGGTCCGTCACCGTCTCGGGGAGACCCTAGTGCGGTCGCGTGCGAACGCAATAAAGATTCTACTAATCAGGGTGTTGCGTCTCTTTCTTTCGCATCTGCACGCTATCGGTGGCTTTTGATACCGACCTCAGAAGAGGCCCTGCACATCGCCGCTCTCGTCGAGCCGGATCGTCTCGGCCGCGGGGGTCCGCGGGAGGCCCGGCATGGTCATGATTTCGCCGCAGACGACGACAATGAACCCGGCCCCGGCCGACAGCCGGACCTCGCGCACGGGGATGTCGAAGCCCGTCGGCGCGCCCCGTTTCGCGGGGTCGGTCGTGAAGCTGTACTGCGTCTTGGCCATGCAGACCGGGAAGTGGCCATAGCCCGCCGCCTCCCACGCCTTGAGCTGGTCCTTGATCTTCTGGTCGGCGATCACGTTGTCGGCGCGATAGACCTCGCGGCAGACCGTCTCGATCTTCTCGAAGAGGCCCATCTCGTCGCCGTAGAGCGGCTTGTAGTCCGCCGTCCCGCCCTCGCAGAGCGCGACGATCTTCTCCGCCGTCTCGGCGATGCCCTTGCCGCCATCGGCCCAGTGCTTGTTCAGCACCGCATCGACGCCCATCCCGGCGCAGAAGTCCTTGATCGCCTGGATCTCGGCCTCGGTGTCCTTGACCACCGTGCCGTCGGGCTTGGTCACGTTGAAGTAGTTGATGCCGACGACGATCGGCACGCCGAACTTCTTCATGTTCTCGATATGCCGGCCGAGGTTCGAGCAGCCGGCGCTGACGGCCGCCACGTTCTCGGTGCCGAGATCGGCCTTGGCGACGCCACC
>JBCBPG010000721.1:0-2733 GCA_039820865.1 Pseudomonadota bacterium | reverse complement strand
GTCTCCGACCAAACGCAAATGCCGGCTCTCGCCCCCTCCCACGTCATCGTTGCCACGATCCCGTTACCTTTCGGCGAACGCTGCCGGACCCGCGGACGCAACGGGATCTTCATGCGCGGCGGCCTATGCTGACGCGGGCGGGCCGGGCGCTCGCGCTGACGCGGGTGGGCCGGGTGCTCGCACTGACGCGGGTGGGCCGGGCGCTCGCGCTGACCCGGGTGGGCCGGGCGCTCGCGCTGACGCGGATGGGCCGGGCGCTCGCGCTGACGCGGGTGGGCCGGGCGCTCGCGCTGATGCGGGGGGGCCGGGCGCTCGCGCTCACGCGGGCTGGCAGGGCGGCCGTGCTCTCGTCCGGTCGGAAGCCGCCACAGGCGCTCAGACCGCCGGCTCGGGCCCGGCGACCCTGAGCGCGCCCTCCAGCCAGGGGGCGCGGGCGAGCATGGGGGCGAGGGCGTCGCGGGCGATGGTCTCGCGCAGATGGGCGGCGGCGCGCGCCGGCAGGTCGCCCAGGACGTCGCGCCGGGCATGGAGCGCCAGGGTGCGGGCGAAGCCGGGGAAGGGCAGGGGGCGGATCTCGAGCGCCTCGGCCAGGCGCGGCACGCGGTGCAGGCCGAGCGGCGTCGTCACCGTCCAGCCCCGCCGGCCAGCCACCGTCGCCAGCGCCGCGTGGTTGGTCTCGAAGCGCGCCACGGGGACGGCGTCGAAGCGGGCGCGGCGGAACTGTGCCGCGATCTGGCGCTGCATCAGCATCGCGGCGTCATAGCCGATCATCGGCGCCGCGCGCAGCGTGTCGAGCACGTCCGCGCCGTCGGCCACCAGCCCCGTCGCGGTGACGAGGACATAGGGCTCGCGGATGAGCGCATGGCTCTCGATCCCGTCACCCACCGTGTCGCTCTCGGCGGCGACGGCCATGTCGACCTCGCGCGCGCCCAGGAGGGCGAGGTTGGCGTGGCTGGCGCCCGTGCGGCAGTCGATGCGCGCGCGCGGCAGCCAGTCGCCGAGCGCGATGGCCAGCGCGGGGGTGATCTCGGCATCCAGCTCCTCGACCACGGCGAGGCGGAGCGACTGGAGATCGGCGAGGCCATGGGCGGCGAGCTCGGCGCGGCCGCGGGCGACCTCGTCCAGCACCCGGCGCGCGCGGGCCAGGAACAGCCGGCCGGCGGGGGTGAGCGCGAAGGGCCGGGCGGCGCGGTCGACCAGCCGCGCGCCGAGCGCCGTCTCGAGGTTGGTCACCTGCTGCGACACGGTCGAGGGGCTGGCGCCGAGCCGCGCCGCGGCCCCCCCGAGCGCACCCTCGTCGACCACGGCGACGAAGGCCTCGATCCCGCGAAGCGTGATCCGGCCGCGGGCGTCATCCCCCATCGGATGGCATCACGCCGGCCAGGGCGTGCCCCGGGCGAGCACCGCTGCCGGACCCCTGCCCACCCAGGCGAGCATCGCTTCCGGTGCCCTGCCCTCCCACGTCAGGTTACACCACAAGGCGTGAACGGGGCGTTGCGTCTCTCGCCGCTCCTGCGTTCGCTGCCTGGTAACCGCTCCCTGCCCAAACTGACGCGGGAGGGAGCGGGAATGGCCGTGAGTCGGCAAGGGCGCGCGCCACGCCCTAGTGCTCGCGGCGGAAGGCGCCCTGGACGATGCGGTCGATGACCATGGCGCAGAACAGGATCGCGAAGCCGCCCAGCAGGCCCGGCCCCTTGGCCGCGTATTGCAGCGCCTCGAGGATGACCTTGCCGAGGCCGCCGCCGCCGATCAGCGAGATGATCACGACCATGGACAGGCACATCAGGATGGTCTGGTTCACGCCCGTCATGATCGAGGGCAGCGCCAGCGGCACCTCGACATCGCGCAGGATCTGCCAGCGCGACGCGCCGAAGGCCTCGGCCGCCTCCTTGATCGAGCCCGGCACGCCCCGCATCCCCAGCGCCGTCAGCCGGATCACCGGCGGCATGCCGAAGATGATCGTCGCCAGGATCCCCGGCGGGTTGCCGGTGCCGAAGAAGGCGATGATCGGGATCAGGTAGACGAAGGCCGGCAGGGTCTGCATCAGGTCCAGCACCGGCTCGGCGAAGTTGTAGGCGCGTTTCGACTTGCCGAACCAGATGCCGAGCGGGATGCCGATCACCACGCAGATCAGCACCGCCGCGCCGACCAGCGCGACCGTCTCCATCGCGATCTCCCAGTACCCCAGCAGCGCGATATAGGCGAGCGAGGCGGCGGTGAAGATCGCGACCCGGGGGCCGGCGGCGCGGAAGGCGACGACGCAGATCACCGTCATCACCACCGGCCAGGGCGTCCCGTTGAGCGCGATGGTCAGCGCGTCCAGCACCGAGCGCACGCCCGCGGTCACGCTGTCGAAGGCGCCCGCGCCGGCGATGGCGGCGGCATCGATCCGCGCCTCCAGCCAGCTCGCGAAGACCGAGTACAGCGTCTCGCCCTCGGTCGAGAGGAAGACCGACGAGATCTCGCGTTCGGGGAAGGTGTTCAGCGTCTCGATCGGCGAGGCGACGGTGAACTTGTAGATCGTGAGCGGCGCGATCGCCGCGATCAGCGCGAGGCCGATATAGAGCCGGCGGTCGTCATAGCCCGAGGGCACCGAGGCACGATCGATGCGCCAGCGCGAATACTGCTTCTCGTAGGCGATGTTGGCCCAGACGCCCTGGAAGAGCTTGAAGAACACCAGCAGCAGCACGCCGGTGGCAAGGATGGTGAAGGCCTCGGCCCCCGCCGCGGCCG
>JBCBPG010000720.1:0-2739 GCA_039820865.1 Pseudomonadota bacterium | reverse complement strand
GCGGCGAGCCTCGACCTCGGCAGGCAGGAAGTCCGCCGCGGTCTGAGCGATGGCGGCGCGGGTCGCCCTGACGCGGTGCAGGACGCGCAGCCTCCTCAGCCGGTCGAGACGCCGCATCAGCGCCTCGTCGAGCGGCAGCCACGCCTCCTGCGCCGCGTCAGGGCGACCCGCGCCGCCATCGCTCAGACCGCGGCGGACTTCCTGCCTGCCGAGGTCGCGAGGCTCGCCGCGGCGAAGGCCGCAGCCGCGCAGGAGATCGAGGTCCCCAGTGGCCGGCCCGAGGTGCAGGAGGGCGCCATGCCGGGCGGCGACGGGCGGCGGATCCCCGGGCGCCGGAGCCTGTCCGGCTCGGCCGGGTGACCGCCTCGCCCGGTCCGCTGGATCCCCTGGTCGGGGGCGGGTGCCGGCACCGGCGGCGCACCGCGGGTCGCGGGCGGATCACAGCGCCCATGAGGCGCGTCAGGCCCGCTCCAGCGTCTCGACGGACAGGATGGTGGGCAGGTGGCGGGCGAT
This sequence comes from Pseudomonadota bacterium, assembly GCA_039820865.1. Lineage (GTDB taxonomy): Bacteria > Pseudomonadota > Alphaproteobacteria > Rhodobacterales > Rhodobacteraceae > Thermohalobaculum. Next base: position 2,226 of record JBCBPG010000720.1, on the reverse strand, counting down.
CTCGGCCCAGCTCTCGCCCTCGTCGAGGCTGGCGAAGACCGAGCCGCTGTTGGTGGCGAAGTAGACCCCCGCCGGGTCGCGCGCATCGCCCGCCATCGCCTGGCGCAGCACCGTGAAGAAGCAGGCGGTCTGGGGCAGGCCCTGCCGGCAGGCCTCCCACGTCTCGCCCCCGTCGCGCGAGCGCCAGACCGCGCAGGCGGCATCGGGCGGGTAGCGGCCGGCCATGTCGCCGTTGAGCGGCAGGGTCCAGAGCGTGCGCGGCTCGCGCGGATGCACCCGGATGGGGAAACCGAAGGTCGAGGGCAGGCCCGGCGTGATGTCGTCCCAGGACCGCCCGCCATCGGCCGATCGCCAGACGCCGTGGTGGTTCTGCTGGTAGAGCGTGTCGCCGCCTGCGCCCGGGGCGCGCATCATGTTGTGCACGCAGTGCCCGGTCTCGCCGTCGCGGGGCGCGGCGGGATGGTCGTGGGCGGGGCAGGCGGCGGCGTTGGAGAGGCGGTTGCGCCGCTCCCAGGTCGCGCCGCCGTCCTCGGTCGCGAAGACCCCGGCGGCCGAGATCCCGATCCACAGCCGCTTGGCGTCGTCGGGATGGGGCACGATGGTGTGCAGCGTCAGCCCCGCGGCGCCGGGGTTCCAGTTCTCGGCCGAGGGGTGGTCGGTCAGCGCCTCGACCCTCGCCCAGGTCGCGCCACCGTCGCGGCTGGCCAGCAGGCTCGCAGGCTTGGTGCCGGCATAGAGCGTGCCGTGGGCTTGGGCGAGGCTCCAGACCTGCGAGAACCCCTCGAAGGGCAGGGCCGCGTCGCTCCAGCCGATCATGGCGGCAAAGTCCGGATCGCCCGCCGCCCAGTCGTCCAGCGTGCCCGTGGTCAGCCGCGTGCAGGTCCAGGACGCGCCGCCGTCGTCCGAGCGCCAGATGCCGGCGCCGTGCCACTCGCCGCCGCCACCCGCCCAGAGCGTACCGCTCGCCGGATCGCCGACGACGTGGTTGATCGGCCAGCCGTCGCAATGCGGCCCCGAGACCGTCCAGCCGTCCCGGTCGCGCCCGCCATCGACCAGGAACACGCCCTTGGTCGTGCCGAGCAACAGGGTCAGGGTCGTCGCCACAGCGCCTCTCCCGCCGCGCCGCCGCGGTCCGGGCGGCACGGCGAGGCTAGCACGCCTGCGGCGTCAGGTCGCGCCTCAGCTCTCCAGCCAGGCGCGGTCGAAGTGCATCTCGCGGGCCTGGTGACGCTCGTAGCCCTTCAGCGCCTCGACATGGTGGAGGTAGAGCTTGCGCCAGAAGGGCTGGATGATCACGCCGCTGTCGCGCAGCGTCGTCTGCAGCCGCTCCATCACCGCGCGGCGCCGGTCCGCGTCGAAGATGCCGAGCGCCTCGTCCAGGCCTGCGTCGAAGTCGGGATCGGCGAAGCCCGTCTCGTTCCACGCCTCGCCCGAGCGGTAGGCCAGCGCCAGCACCTGCACGCCGAGCGGCCGGCCGCCCCAGTCGGTCGCCGAGAACGGGTACTCGGTCCACTTGTTCCAGAAGGTGGCGCCCGGGATCACCACGCGCTCGACCGTCAGCCCCGCGGCGCGCAGCTGGCCGGCCACCGCGTCCATCGTCGTGCGCTGGAAGTCGCCGTCGATCGAGATCAGCTCGAACACCGTGTCGCCATGGCCCGCCGCCTGGATCGCCGCCAGCCCGGCAGCCGGGTCCAGCACCGGCGCGCCGAGATCGGCGTATTCCGGGTGCATCGGGCCCACGTGGTGGTTCTCGGCAACCAGGCCCAGCCCGCCGACGCCCAGGTTCATCACCGTCGTGTTGTCGACCATCGACTGGATCGCGCGGCGCACGGCCGGGTCGTCATAGGGCGCGGCGTTGACGTTCATGCGCGCGACGATCGTCTGCGCCGTCTCCTTCTCGCGCCGCACCAGGCCGAGGCCGTCGAACTGGTCGATCAGGTCGGCCTGGCTCTCGTCGTTGACGTCGGCCTCCTCGGCCTCGAGCGCGTTCAGCGTCGCCGAGGGGTCCGAGCCGAAGTCGATGAACTCGATGGCGTCGAGGTGGGCGCTGCCGCCCCACCAGCCGTCCTCGCGCCGGGTGACGCGGGCGATCCCGCCGACCTCGATCTCGGCCAGCTCGAAGGGCCCGGTGCCGATGGGCGCCTCGGCGAGGTCGCCGCCGGCCGCGTCGAAGCCGCGATGGACGATCAGCGCCGGGTAGTCCGACATCGCCGGGATCAGCGAGAT
>JBCBPG010000719.1:0-2745 GCA_039820865.1 Pseudomonadota bacterium | reverse complement strand
GTGACGGGCTTCAGGCTCCAGACCCAGGTGAGCGTGGTGACCGGCCCCTCGGGCGTCAGCTGCATCGAGCGCCGCTCGGGCGGCGAGAAGCTGATGAGCCAGGGCTCGTTCAGCCGCGGCTGGGTGGGCATCATCTCGGGCGTCGTGCCGAGCGCGCGCATCACCACGCGACGCTGGGCGATGGCATTCTCGTCAAGCTCGGTCGGCTCGACGTCCCAGGTGTCCGAGATCTCGATGGCGCGGGCGGGCAGCCAGGCCTCGTCCTCGGCGACGGGCCGGGGGCGGACCTCCAGCGCCGCGGCCTCGGAGCGGACGACGGTGCTGAACCGCTCGCCCGCGCCCCCCCAGTAGGTGAGCTTGTGGGCGATGGGCAGGATCTCCAGCCGGCCGGGGCGGCGGGGAAAGAAGGCGACGCGGCGCTCCATCACCCGGGCCATGCGCCCGTCGATCCGCTCCTCGCGCCAGGTATCCTGGCCGAGACGCACCCAGTCGAAATCCGCCATGTGGCGCAGCACCAGATCCTCGAGATGGATCTGGATGCGATAGGTCCCGCGGATGGTGGCGAGCACCATTTCGCCTTCGTAAGGATCTGGCGCCTCGTCGAAGACGAGCTCGAGATGCGCCTGGTCGGGGGTCAGCTCGCGCGGCTCGGCCGCCCACGCAGCGGGCGCGAGCAGGAGCAGGAGCAGGATGAGCAGGAGACGGATCACCACCGGTCCTCCTCCCGTTCTTCCTCGACGCCGACGATGTGGCGGCGACGCATCTCGGCGGCGAGGCGGGCGCGGAGATACGCGGCCGGCTCGTCGGCCAGCGTGTCCAGCCAGTCGTCGCCCGCCACGACGGAACGCTGGCCGTCGACCGGGCGCTTGGCGTTGAGCGGCGCGCGGCCGGCCAGCATCAGCGTGGCCTCGGGGTTGGCGGGATCGAAGGCCGGGGTCTCGACGCCCTGTTCGGCCAGCATGGCGCGGATGCGGCCGTGGCCCGTCGCCTCGCCCACGGTGTAGCCGGCCAGCGGCTCGACGAGGGCGAGGTTGGCCCGCGCCTCGGCGTCGTAGCGGTTCACGAACAGGACGGCGCGGAAATAGGCGGCCGAGAGGGCGTAGTCGCCCGTCGCGGCCAGCGTGAGCGCGCGGTTGTAGGTGGCGCTGCGCCCGACCTCGGCAAAGGCGGCGTCGGCCTCGTCGTAGCGGCCGAGACGGTAGAGCGCCGCGCCACGCGCGGCCGGGTCGTCGAGGAGCGCGAGGGCGAGGCCGGGCTGGCCGGCCTGCCAGAACAGCTTGCTCCAGCCGCGCGGGCCGGCGGCGATGGCACAGGCGAGGGCCACGACCAGGACGATGGCGAGCGGGCGGCTCATGTCGTCCGCCGCCGCCGGAAGAGGGGCAGGAGGGCGAGGGCCGCGGCCATGACCAGCCACCGGCCATGGTCGTCGAAGACCAGCGCCCGGCGCTCGACCTCGCCCGCCGTGACGCCGCGGTGTTCGAGCAGGAAGGACTCGAGCGGCTGCACGTCGCGGGCATCGACGATCAGGCCGTCGCCCGTCTCGGCGATGGTCTCCATGGCGGTGCGGCGGGGCGGGGGCGCGCCCTGAAGGGCCGTCGAGGGCGCGGCAAAGACCGCCGAGACGCGGGCGCCCGCGGCGGCCAGCGCGCGGGCCTCGACCTCGGCATCCGGGCCGATCCCGCCCCCGTCCGAGACCAGCACCACGTCGCCCCGTTCGGCCCCCGCGTCCTCCAGCGTCAGGCGGGCGAGGGCCAGCGCACGGTCCGGCCGGCTGCCGGGCAGCGGCATCGTGGTCTCGTCGATCACCGCGACGGTGCCCTGCAGGGTGCGCGTTTCGGCCGAGGGGACGCCCACGAGGAAGCTCTCGCCCGCGAAGACGACCAGCGCGACGGGCCGTGTGCCGTGGCGGTCGAGCAGGCGCGAGACGGCGGCCTGCGCATCGTCCAGCGCATCCGAGGCGGTGATCGAGGGCGAGAGGTCGAGCAGGATCACGATGGCATCGGTGTCGCGGAAGACGGGCGCGTCGCGATTGCGCGTCGCGGGCCCGGCCAGCGCCAGCGCGATCAGCGCGGCCGCCCCGCCCAGCAGCCAGGGACGCGCGGTACGCCCCGCGGCCTCGACCGCGCCGAGACGGCGGAGCGCGTCCAGGAGCGCCGGATCCACGATCCGCCGCCAGCGCGCCAGCCCGTCGCCGTGCCGCGCCGCCAGCACCGCCAGCGCGACTGCCGGGACCAGCGCCGCCAGCCACCAGGGACGCAGCAGGTAGACCGCGCCGAGATCGATCATGCCGCCCCCCGCCGGTCGAGGAAGAGGAGGGCGAGCAGCGCCACCAGCGCACCGCCCGCCGGCCAGGGCCACCACTCGCGCCAGGCGCGCACGGGGGGCGCGTCGGAAGGGCTCGGCTCCAGCCGGTCGATCGCGGCGGTGACGGCGACGAGGTCGGGCGTGGTGCGCACGCGAAAGACCTCGCCCCCGCTGGAGGCGGCGATCCGCTCCAGCATCGCCACGTCGACCACGTTGCCCGGATGCGTGTCGGCGTCCGAGGCGTCGGGGCCGAGCGCGATGGTGTGCACGCGGATGCCGAGCGCGCGCGCCTTGAGCGCCGCTGCGCCGGGATCGACGACGCCGGTCGTGTCCTTGCCGTCGGAGAGGAGGACGACGACGCGGCTCTCGGCCTCGCGCGCGCGCAGGCGTTTCAGCGCCAGGCCGAGGCCGTCGGCAATGGCCGTGCTCTCGCCCGAGACG
>JBCBPG010000718.1:0-2746 GCA_039820865.1 Pseudomonadota bacterium | reverse complement strand
CCCCCTCGGGCCGGGGTCTAGAGCGCTTGCCTACCTGACTGCGTCAGGTCTCGCGTTCCAGGTTGTTCTGTTTGCCGCATTTTCTGGTCGCCAGACTGAGTCGGTCCGGCTGGAAAATGCTTTAGCCCGCCGGGAAGCGTCGCGGCGCGAGGCCCGACTGGAACCAGGCGACGAAGGTCTCCATCGTGAAGACCGGCAGGCCCGTCGCCGCCCGGATGTCGGCGGCATAGGGGGTCATGTTGGTGCATTCCAGGACCAGCGCACCCAGCGCGGGATGCGCGGCCACGAGCGCCAGGGCCGCCTCGACGTTGTCCGACCGCGCCGCCTCGATGTCGAGATCCGCCGCATCGCCGAGGATCGCCTCGGTGAAGTGGCGTCCGCCCTCGGTCGAGCCGACGGGCGTGTCTGCGGCCACGCCGGCGGCCTCGAGATGTGGCGCCGTCAGCGTCGAGGCCGAAACCGTGAGAACCCCCGCCCGCCGCCCCGGCGGCAGCAGCCGCTCGACCAGCGGTACCTGCATCAGCGCCGAGGTCGCGACCGGCACGCCCAGTGCCCCGGCCAGCGGCGCCTGGAAGGGGGCAAGGAAGCCGCAGCTGGTCGTGATCCCGTCCGCCCCGTCGGCCACCAGCGCCTGCCCGGCCTCGACGAAGGCGCCCTCCAGCCCCTCGGCCCCCTCGCGCACCACCCGTTCGGGCGAGGCGCCGCGGACCACGCGGTAGAGCACCGGGAAGGGCCAGGTCGCGGCATGGCCGATGTCGCCGGGGATGCGCGGAAAGCGCGTCTCCAGCATCAGGATGCCGACGGCCGCGCCATGGACCGTGCGTCCGCTCCCGATCCGCATCCGCGTCTCTCCCCCGCCATGTCGGCCCCGGGCCGCGGCGCGCGAGCCTAGGGCCGCGCCACGGCCCTGACCAGTCCCGGCCCAACGCAGGCCAGCCCGGCCCGGCCCAGGCCGGCCCAGGCCGGCCCAGCCCAGCCCAGGCCAGCCCGGCCCAGGCCGGCCCCGCTCTGCCCATCACGGCGCCGCAGACGGTCGCCCGGCGCCGCCACCTGCCCCGGCTCCGCGCAGAAAATTGATCCCTGCCCGATCTTTTGCCTAGCGCTCGACCCCCTCAGCCAGTTTGACTGCGCATCGAGGCGCCGTGAGTGCGCCCAAGGACAGACAGCCGGGAGTTGATCACCCATGCGCCTCACCGCCATCGCCGCCAGCGCCGCGCTCATCCTCACCGCCACCACGGCCGCCGCCGAGAAGTGGGACATGCCGCTGGCCTATGCCGCGACCAACTTCCACTCGGAGAACGCGGCCGAGTTCGCCACCTGCGTCACCGAGGGCACGGGCGGCGACCTGGAGATCGTGACCCACCCCTCGGGCTCGCTCTTCAAGGGCAACGAGATCCGCCGCGCCGTGCAGACCGGCCAGGCGCCGATCGGCGAGCGCCTGCTCTCGGCCCACCAGAACGAAAACCCGCTCTACGGCATCGACAGCCTGCCGTTCCTCGTCTCGAACTTCGACGAGCACGAGGCGCTCTGGGAGATCGCCGGGCCCGCCATCGTCGATGCGCTGGCCGAGGACAATCTCGTCTATCTCTACTCGGTCCCCTGGCCGCCGCAGGGTCTCTACTTCAACAAGGAGGTCAACTCGGTCGCCGACGTGGAGGGGGTCAAGTTCCGCTCCTACAACACCGCGACCGCGCGGATGGCCGAGCTGATGGGCATGCTGCCGGTGCAGGTCGAGGCGGCCGAGCTCAGCCAGGCGCTGGCGACGGGCGTGGCCGAGAGCTTCATCTCCTCGGGTGCAACGGGCTATGACCGCAAGGTCTGGGAGCATCTCAGCCACTTCTACTCGGTCGATGCCTGGATGCCGCGCAACGCGATCTTCGTGAACGCCGATGCCTGGGGCGACCTGGACGGGGCGACGCAGACGACGCTGCGCGACTGTGCGGCCGAGGCCAAGGCGCGCGGGCTCGATGCCTCGAAGGCCTATACCGACTTCACGCTGAACGGCCTGGCCGAGGGCGGCATGACCGTCGGCCCCGCCGGCGACGCGCTGGTGGCCGATCTCAAGGAGGTCGGCGCCACGATGACCGAGGAGTGGCTCGAGGCCGCCGGCGAGGACGGCAAGGCCATCGTCGACGCCTACCAGAACCGCTGACGGCGATCCCCGATGCCGGGCCGCGGGGGCGTTCCACGCACCCTGCGCCACCCGGTCCGGCATGCATGACCGTGAGCGTGGCCGCGCAGGGTGCGTGAAACGCACCGCCCGGCCACGTCCGACGTCCCCCTTCGGAGCCCCCCCATGGTCCTCCTCCGCCGCTCGCTCGACACCCTCTACCTGGTCTGCGGCGCGATCGCGGCCTGCTTCATGGTGGCGATCCTGGCGATCATCGTGCTGCAGATGGCGGCGCGCTGGTTCGGCTTCACCTTCCCGGGCGCGACCGACTATGCCGGCTACTGCATGGCCGGCGCGTCCTTCTTCGCCTTCGCCTACGCGCTCAATCACGGCGCCCATATCCGCGTCTCGGTGCTGCTGAACGCCGTCGGCGCCTACCGGCGCTGGATGGAGATCTGGTGCTTCGCCATCGGCGCCGTCACCGCCACCTTCTTCGCCCGCTACGCCATCAAGGCGACCTGGGTCTCGCACCGCTTCGGCGAAGAAGGTGGCGGTGATGGCGCCGATGGCGAAGCACCAGATCTCCATCCAGCGCCGGTAGGCGCCGACGGCGTTCAGCAGCACCGAGACGCGGAT
>JBCBPG010000717.1:0-2747 GCA_039820865.1 Pseudomonadota bacterium | reverse complement strand
GCGAGCGCGCCCAGCGCGACGACAGCGAGGATGGCCAGACCCAAGATCCTGCGCATGCGTTCCCTCTCGCGGTCGCTCCGATGCGTGGTCCGACCTGTTGGAATCGGCGGCGTTCCCGCACCCGCCCACGTCATCGTTGACGCCTATGCGTTACTATCCGCCGAACGCAGCAGGGTCGAGGGACGCAACGGGATCTTCATGCCTCGCGCCGTATTCTGACCCGGGAGGGCAGGGCACTCCAAACCCCGCAGAGCAGGGCACTGCCAACCCCGCCCGGCCGACCCGCCTACCGTTCGCGCGCCAGCTGGTCGCCCAGCACCTCGACCTCGACCTCGAGCGCGATGAAGTCGTTCTCGAGGCAGGCCTGGTCGATCCGCTCCAGCACCGGCACGAAGCCCTCGATCCGCTCGCTCAGCGCCTCCAGCCGTTCGCGATTGGCGCCGCGGGCCTTACTGTCTAGCTCGAGATAGCCCTCGACCGAGGCGACCATGCGGCCGAGCGTCGTGTTCACGAAGGGTCGCGTGTGGCGGAAGTCGCGCCGGTCGGCGACGTGGTGGCCGCGGATCGCCTCGACCAGTTCGGCCATGCGCCGGAAGGTCTGCTTCTGCGGGCCGCGGGCCTTGAGGGTCGCGGCCCGCAGGCGCGAGGCGGCCTCGGTCAGCCGGTTGACCGCGGCGCGCAGCTCCTCGTCGTCGATGCCGTCGCCCGCCGGCAGGCCAGGCTCGCGCGCCTCGACCAGCATCAGGACGGCCACCTGCACCGCGATCGCGCCGCCGAGCGCCAGCCACCAGGCGAGCCCGAGCGCGAGGTAGAGGCCGAGGAAGGCGAGCGCCGAGGCCGTGCCTGCCACGACCTGCCGGCCGAGCGGCGTCAGCACCATCAGTTGTAGCCCTTGGCGCGGCGGAGCGCGCCCGCGAGGTCGTCGCCCGCCACGAAGAGCCGGCCGATGGTGGCCTGGTTCAGCTCGCTGAGCTGCGCCTCGTCCGCCTTGCCGAAGGCGATGGCGTGGATCGGCACGTCGAGCCCGAAGCCGCTGTCCCGCATCGCCGCCAGCATCGCCTGGCGGTTCGCGGTGTCCGAGGCGCCATCGGTCATCGCCACGATCGCGGGCAGGTGGTCGAACAGTGTTCCGTCGGCATGGGCCGGCGCCAGCAGCTCCAGCGCCCGCATGATCGCGGCGTAGAGGTCGGTGCCCCCGTCGGCGCGCAGCCGCTGCACCGCGGACAGCGCCTGGGACAGCTGCGCCGGATCACCGCCCGTCACCTTCACGGGCGGGTGCGGCACGCTGGAGAAGGGCAGGATCACCGTGATGTCGCGCTGCGAGGGCTGGAGCAGGTTCAGCGCCGCCGCCTCCGGGTCGAGGATCAGGCCCATCGCCTGCTTGAGCTGCGCCAGCGGCTCGCCCTCCATCGAGCCCGAGACATCGAGGATCCAGACGGTGAGCGAGGGTTTGCGGAGCTCGGTCTGGTAGAGCCGAAGCGCCTCGGCGATCACGTCCGCCGGCGGCGTCGGCACTGGCGTGATCGCGCGGGCGAGATCGACGCCCCAGTCGGGGTTCCAGACGCGCGGGTCGGCATCGCCGGCCGAGAGACCCAGCAGCCCCGCGCGCCGTCCGAGCGCCAGCAGCTCGTCCTGCACCGCCGGTGTCAGCAGGTGGGCCTTGAGCGCCAGGAACGCCTCCTCGCGCGCCGCATCGCCCCTGTCGACATAGCCGAGCGGGCTGTCCGCCACCGCCAGCCCGTCGGCCGGGTAGACGAGGTAGAGCGTCTCCTCGCCGGACGCCGCCAGCGCGCGGTTGGCCTCCAGCACGATGGCCTCGTAGTTGATCATGGCGTCATAGGCGCCGGGATTGGCCACCAGCGCGTCCTTGAGCCAGCCCGACGAGCCCGAGGAGCGGTCGATCTGCTGCAACAGATCGCTGGTGCCGGCCAGCACGGCCGGGTCGGCGAGATGCTCCATGCCCAGGAGGTCCGGGTTGCCGGCCTGGGCATAGAGAAAGCCGATATAGGCCGAGGCGCCTGAATTCGACTGCGTGGCCGAGGTCATGGCGAGGCGGAAGGCGTCGGCGCGCGCGGCCTCCTGGATCATCGCGATGGTGATGTCGTCGCGGCCGATCCAGCCGAGGCGCTCGGCGATCGAGCGGCGCAGGCCGAGGACGACGGGCGAGCGCAGGATGCTCTCGTCATGGCGGACGACGCGCGCGCTGTCGCCGAGCGCGATCCAGAGCGAGTTGGCCGGCCAGACCGCGTCGAAGCGCCCCTCGGCACCGCGGCCGAGCTCGCGCGCGATGTCGACCGAGCCGAGATAGCTGACCTCGACCGCAACACCGTTGTCGGCGCCCCAGTCGGCGATGATCGGCTCGAGCGCCTTGTTCTCGGAGCCCGACACGATGGTGAGCGAGGTCGAGGGGCCGAGGAGCGACGGGAGCAGGGCGAATGCCGCGCCGAGGACCAGGGCGGCGAGCGCCGCCAGTGCGATCAGCCTGCGTGCCATCTCACCCCTCCCGGCCGCAGCCGGCTGCCCCCTGAAGATCCGGCGAGAGCCTAGCGGCAACGGCGCGCGAAGACGAGGGGGCGCGCCGCCGCCGCGGAAGCCGCCGCTGGCGCTACCTCCGGCGGGCCCAGGGTCGCGCCCGTGGTCGCGCCCGTGGTCGTGCCCGGGGTCGTGCCCGCCGGGGCGCCTGGAACGGCGTTCGGGATGGCGTTCGGGGCAACGCCTGGTGTGACGCCGGGGGCAGCGGGCATGCG
>JBCBPG010000716.1:0-2755 GCA_039820865.1 Pseudomonadota bacterium | reverse complement strand
TTCTCCTCGCGCGCCTTCACGGCCATCTCGCGCACGACCTCGAAGTCCTCGCGCGTCACCAGGTTCGAATCGCGGAGCCACCCCTCCAGCGCCGAGCGCATGGCGGCCTGCGCCTCCTCTCGCGCGCCCTGCGCGATGCCGGCGGCGTTGGTCAGAAGCTGGCTGAGATCGTCGAGAAAGGGCGATCGCGTCTGCATCATGTCTCTCCGCATGGCCTGTAGCCCGAAATCTCCGTGGATATGGCGTGCCGGGACCCCGTGTTGCAACCCGCGCGCCCTGACGGCACGCCGCCGCGCCCATTGACAGCGCCGCGCGCCTCGCGCACGCAACCCTCCCGAGCGGGCCACCGGGAGACGCGAGACCATGCTCGTCCTGCCCTTTCCGCAGATCGACCCGGCGCTGGTCAGCATCGAGGTCGCCGGCGTGGAGCTCTCGCTCCGCTGGTATGCGCTGGCCTATATCGCGGGGCTGATCCTCGGCTGGCGCGCCGTCGTCTGGCTGATGCGCCGCCCGCGCCTCTGGCCGGCCGACCGCGCGCCGATGACGCCCGACGCGCCCGAGGCGCTGCTGACCTGGATGGTGCTCGGCGTCGTCCTCGGCGGCCGCCTCGGCTTTGTGCTGTTCTATAACCCCACCTACTATCTCTCTCACCCGCTGGAGATTTTCGCGATCTGGCAGGGCGGCATGGCGTTCCATGGCGGCTTTCTGGGCGTGATCCTCGGCGTGATCCTGTTCTGCCGCGCCAACCGCATCCCCGTGCTGCAGGCGGGCGATGCCGTGGCGCTGGCCGCGCCCTTCGGTCTCCTCTTCGGGCGCATCGCCAACTTCATCAACGGCGAGCTCTGGGGCCGGCAGACCGACGTGCCCTGGGCGATGGTCTTCCCCTCGGTCCCGCAGGAATACTGGGGCGGGCCCGAGAACCTGCCCCGCCATCCCAGCCAGCTCTACGAGGCCGCGCTGGAGGGCCTCGTGCTGCTGCTGGTCATGTGGTGGCTGGCGCTGGCGCGCGGCTGGCTCAAGCGCCCGGGCGCGCTTATCGGCGTGTTCTTCGTGGGTTACGGCGCGGCGCGCAGCTTCGTCGAGAACTTCCGTCAGGGGAATATCGAGTTCGTCACCCCCGACAATCCCTGGGGTCACTCGATCCGCTTCGGCGCCGGGCCCGACGCGCTCGGCCTCACCATGGGGCAGATCCTGTCGCTGCCGATGATCGCGATCGGCCTCGCCTTCATCTGGTACGCCTATGCACAGGCCCGCTCGGCGCCCGAGCAGCCGGCCCCGTGAGAGCCGGCCCCGTGAAAGCCGGCCCCGTGAGACCGGCGTGACGGCCGAGGCACCCACGCCGCTCGCCCGCCTGCTGGCCGCCCGCATCGCGGCCGAGGGGCCGATCAGCCTCGCCGACACCATGGCCGAGGCGCTGACCCATCCGCGCCACGGCTACTATGCCACGCGCGACCCGCTGGGCGCCGCGGGCGATTTCACCACGGCGCCCGAGATCAGCCAGATGTTCGGCGAACTCGTCGGCCTCTGGCTCGCGGCCGAGGCGGAGCCCGGCGCCACGCTGGTCGAACTCGGCCCCGGCCGCGGCACCCTGATGGCCGATGCCCGCCGCGCCGCGCCCGCCCTCGCGCACCTGCCCCTCTGGCTGGTCGAGACCTCGGCGCCGCTCCGCGCCGAGCAGGCGCGCCGCCTGCCAAGCGCCCGCTGGGCCGAGCGCCTGGACGCCGTCCCCGAGGGCCCGCTCCTGCTGGTCGCCAACGAGTTCCTCGACGCCCTGCCCGTGCGCCAGTACCTGGCCGACGGCAGCGCGTGGCGCGAGGTGCAGGTGGGTCTCGACGACGCGGGCGCGCTGGCCTTCGGTCTCTCCGGCCCCGTCGCGATCCCCGCGCCCCCGGCGACAGGCGCCTGGATCGAGACCAGCGCCGCCGCCGATGCCGTGATCGACGAGGTCGCGCGCCGGATCGCGACCCATGGCGGCGCGGCGCTGATCCTCGACTACGGTCACACCGCCGCCGACCGCCCGCCGGGGCCCACGCTGCAGGCCGTCCGCGCCCATGCCCGCGCCGAGCCCCTCGCCACGCCTGGCGAGGCCGACCTCACCTGGCTGCCGGACTTCGACGCGCTGGCCGCCCGTGCCCGCGCCACGCCCGGCATCGCCACCTGGACCGCGTTCCAGGGCGCCTTCCTGCTGGAGCTCGGCATCGGCCAGCGCGCCGCCGCCCTCGCCGCCGCGCGGCCGGCCGAGGGCGGGGCCATCGCCGACGCGCTCGAACGCCTGGTGATGGCCGATGCCATGGGCCGGCGATTCAAGGCCCTCGCGATCCTGCCCGAGGGCGCGCCGAGACCCCCCGGCTTCGATCCCGCCACGCCCGTGCCCGAACGCCCCGCCGGCCCGGCCCCCAGCGGAGAGACCGCATGACCCTCGCCCCGATCACCCATCCCACGCTCGAGGGCCTGCCCCATGGCTTCTTCACCCGCCAGGGCGGCGCCTCGACCGGCCTCTATGCCTCGCTGAACGGTGGCCAGGGCTCGCGCGACGACGCCGCGGCCGTGGCCGAGAACCGCGCCCGGATCGGGGCGCATCTGGCCGCCGGCCCGCTCGTCTCGGTCGCGCAGGTCCATTCTGACCGCGTCGTCCCCGTGACCGCGCCCTGGGAGGGCCCGCGCCCCGAGGCTGACGCCATGGTCACCGACCGCCCTGGCCTCGCCCTCGGCGTGCTGGTCGCCGACTGCGCGCCCGTCCTGATGGCCGACGCCG
>JBCBPG010000715.1:0-2761 GCA_039820865.1 Pseudomonadota bacterium | reverse complement strand
CTGGACCAGGTCTGGTGGGTGCTGACGCCCGGCAATCCGCTGAAGGCGCGGGGGCCTGCGGGGCTCGAGGCGCGGATGGCGGCGGGGCGGGCCATCATCCGCCACCCAAGGGTCAAGATCACCGATATCGAGGCCCGGCTCGGCTGTCGCTACACCGCCGACACGCTGGACCGGCTGACGGCGCGTTATCCGGGCGTGCGCTTCGTGTGGCTGATGGGAGCGGACAACCTGGCCGGCTTCCACCGCTGGGAGCGCTGGGAGTGGATCATGGCCCATTTCCCCGTGGGTGTGCTGGCGCGGCCGGGCGAGCAGCTGCGCGCGGGACTGGCACCGGCGCTGCGGCGCTTCGGTCGCGCGCGGCTGGCGCAGCACGAGGCGGCCGTGCTGGCCGATGGCGATGCGCCCCGCTGGGTGCTGCTGACGGGAGCCATGGCGCCCGAGAGCTCCTCGGCGATCCGTGCGCGGGGCGACTGGCCGGCAGGCTGAGCGCCGCGCCTGCCCGACGCCACCGACCGCCCGGCCCGCGCCCCGCCCGCCCACCCGCTTGGGCCGGGCGGTCGGCGGCTTGCGCCGCTGTCGACAGGCGGCCGGTTTCTCAATAAGCTTCCGTAAACCATTTTCACGGCTTGCTGTCGGCACCCGAGGGGCGGAGGTCGGCGACCCCGGGGGAGGGTGGCCATGGGCGTTATCGAGCAGCGCATCGAGGATATCACGCGCGGGACCCGTCTTGGCGATGGGCAGGTCCGGCGGCGACGACGCGGCGGCTGGCGGGCGGTCCCGGGGCTCGTGGTGCTGGCGCTCGCCCTGGCGGGCGGGCCCGTCGCTGCGGCAGACCTCGCGCCCGAGCATGCGCGCGTGCCGGCAGCCCGCCCGGCCGAGGTCCCGCCGCCGCCGCCCGCCACGCGCGAGATCGCCCGGCGGGTGGGGCTCAGCGGCAGTGTCGGGTGGATGGTGCGCGATCTCGACACGGGCGCGGTGCTGGACGCCTCGAGCCCCACGGCGCGCTTCGTCCCTGCCTCGGTCGCCAAGCTGCCGACCGCGGCCTTCGCGCTCGACCGGCTGGGCGCGACGCACCGCTTCCGCACCACGGTGCTGGCGCGGGGGCGGCAGAACGGCGGCCGGCTCGACGGCGACCTGGTGCTGGTGGGCGGCGGCGACCCGGAGCTCGACAGCGATGCGATGGCCGACCTCGCCGCCGCGGTCGTCGGCGCGGGGCTGGCCGAGGCGACCGGCGGGGTGGTCGCCGATCCCGGCCCCTTCCCGACGATCCCGGCGATCGAGCCCAACCAGCCGGCCGATGCCGCCTACAACCCCGGCGTCTCGGGGCTCACGCTCAACTTCAACCGTGTTCGCGTCGAGTGGCCACGCGGCGGCGCGACGATCTCGGTGCGGGCGCAGGCGCTGGCACACCGGCCGGAGACGACGGCCGTGCGGGTCACGGCGGTCCAGGGGCTCGGCCATGGTCTCGTGCCCGCCGAGGGGCCTGGATCGTCGCGTGTGGCGGGCATGACGCTGCCGCTGCCCCAGCCGGGACTGGTCCCGGCCGAGCGCTGGCTGATCGACCGTCGCGCGATGCGGCGCGCGGGCGGGCGCTGGCTGCCGGTGCGCCGGCCCGGGCTCTATGCCGGTGAGGTGATGGCCGGGCTGATGGCCGCGCGCGGGCTGGAAATGGGCGCGGCGCCGCGGCTCGAACCGGGGGCAGCCACGCGTGGCGGGCGCGTCGTGGCCGAGCGGGCGAGCCGGCCGCTGCACGAGGTGCTGCGCGCGATGCTCTGGCATTCGACCAATGTCAGTGCCGAGCTCATGGGACTGGCGGCTGGCCGCGCGGGGCGCGTGCCCGAGACGGCGGCGCCCGGCAGCCTCTTCGCCGTCGCCCGCCGGACGGGCGAGCCGGCGGGCGATCGGGCCGAGCGGCGGCGCCTTGCGGCCTCGGCGGGCGAGATGAACGCCTGGGCAGCCGGGCGCGCCGGCTTCGCGCCGGGCGATCCTGGCTTCGCCTTCGCCAACCATTCGGGGCTCAGCGTCGCCTCGCGCGTCAGCCCCGAGCGCATGGTCGACCTGCTGGCGGCGCTTGCGCCGGAGGCCGGGCTGGTTCGGGCCCCGCGGAGCGCCGGCGGCGGCCCGCTGCCGCATGGCCGGGGTGGCGCGGGGATCGCGGCGCTGCTGCGACCGCACAACATCGCGATCAGGAATGACGGGCTGGATCACGCCAACCTCGCCGTCGTGGCCAAGACCGGGACGATGGCCTTCGTGCGCGGGCTCTCGGGCTATGTCGTGACGCCGGGCGGGCGGCGCCTGGCCTTCGCCTACTTCGCCAACGACCTCGAACGCCGGGCAGGCACGCGGCGCGGCAGCAAGACCTGGATGGCGCGCGCCCGCGGGCTGGAGCGATCGCTGCTTCGCGAATGGGTGCGCATGGCAGACGGCGCAGACGATCCGGCCAGCCCTGGCTGAGATCTGAGGGCAGGCCGGTGGCGCCGCCCGACCGGGGCGCGCCGGTCTGTCGGCCGATGCGGCAATACGGCCAGCATCGCGCCAGCGATCCGACAGGGCGACAGGGAACGTTGCGGCGGCGAGGGGCGCAGCGTTCGCTGAAAAGTCACCTCCTGGCGCCTATCATGACGCGGGAGGGGGCGCGCACCACGCCGTGCCGGCGAGAAGCGCGCCAACGCCGTCGATGCCGCCTGCCGCCCTGTCAGCTGCGGGGGGCGAGGCGCTGGTGGCGGGCGCGGGCGCCGCGCTCGATGGCGGCGGCGGCGAG
>JBCBPG010000714.1:0-2762 GCA_039820865.1 Pseudomonadota bacterium | reverse complement strand
CGATGCTGGAGATCGACGGTCTCGCCCGGGCCTTCGGGGCGCTGAGGGCGGTGGACGGCGTGTCGCTCGCGCTGGCGCCCGGGCAGTGCCACGCGCTGATCGGGCCGAACGGGGCGGGCAAGACGACGCTGATGCAGATGATCTCGGGCCTGGTGCGCCCGGATGCGGGGCGGGTGGTGTTCGAGGGGCGCGACGTCACCCTGCTGGCGCCGGCGGCGCGGGCGCGGCTGGGGCTTGGCCGCTCGTTCCAGGTGGCCGCGGTGATCGGCGCACTGACGGCGGGCGAGAACGCAGCACTGGCCGCACAGGCGGCCGAGGCGGCGCCCGGCGCGCGCCCGCGCCTCAGCCTCTGGCGCCGGGCGGGGGCCTCCGCCACGCTGCGCGCGGCTGCGGCAGCCGCCCTGGCCGAGGTCGGGCTGCAAGACCGCGCGGGCGTGCCGGCCGCGGATCTCGCCCATGGCGAGCGGCGCCTGCTCGAACTGGCGATGGTGCTGGCGACGGCGCCGCGGGCGCTGGTGCTGGACGAGCCGATGGCGGGGCTCGGCGCGGGTGAGAGCCGGACGCTGACGGCGCTGCTCGGCCGTCTGAAGGCGCGGCTGCCGCTGATGATGGTCGAGCATGACATGGACGCGGTCTTCGCGCTGGCCGACCGGGTCTCGCTGATGGTCGAGGGGCGCCTGGTCGCCGCCGGCACGCCGGCCGAGGTCCGCGCCGACCCGGCCGCCCGCGCGGCCTATCTGGGCGACGCGGCATGACGCTGCTCGCGGTCGAGGGGCTCGAGGCGGGCTATGGCGCGCTGCCGGTGCTGGCGGGGGTCGATCTGGCGGTCGGCGCGGGCGAGGCGGTCGCCATGGTCGGGCGCAACGGCATGGGCAAGACGACGACCGTGCGCGCGCTCTTCGGCCAGGTGCGCCCGAGCGGGGGCGCGGTGCGGGTCGACGGGGCGGACGTCACCGGCTGGGCGCCGCACCGGGTCGCGCGCCTCGGCCTCGGCCTGGTGCCGGAGGGGCGGCAGGTGTTCCCGACGCTGAGCGTGACCGAGAACCTGGTCGCCACCGCCCGCCCGCCGGCCGAGGGCCCCGCGCGCTGGACGCTGGACGCGGTCTTCGCCTTCCTGCCGCGGCTGGCCGAGCGGCGGGGCCATGCGGGTGCCCGCCTCTCGGGGGGCGAGCAGCAGATGCTGGCGATCGGGCGCGCGCTGATGACGAACCCGAGGCTCCTGGTGCTGGACGAGGCGACCGAGGGACTGGCACCGCTGGTGCGCGGGGAGATCTGGGACCGTCTGGCGGCGCTCAAGGCCGAGGGCACGGGGCTGCTGGTGATCGACAAGCACCTCGACGCGCTGGCCCGGCTGGCCGACCGCGTGGTGGTGATCGAGAAGGGCCGCAGCGTCTGGACCGGCACGACCGAGGCGCTGGCCGCCGACGCCGCCACCGTCGAGCGCCACCTCCACCTCTGAGCGCCTCCGGCGAAGAGCCGCCTGGCGGCGGCGCCTCCGGCGCATTACCGCGCGACGCGCGGAGGACGGGGCGGGTCAAGGATCGCCGCAGGCGACGGGCGAAGCCCGCCTGTCCTTGAGGCGCCCCGGCCTTCGCCCAGGCTCGACCGCGTCCCCTTTGAGCATTCAAAGGGGACTGCCCAGCGGCGAGCGTCCCCTTCACGGGCGCTGCGCTACGGGTCACGCAGCCTGCGGCCGTCAGCCCGACCGCGAGGCGCGAGACCCCGCAGGATGCGTCGCGGCGACCAGCCGCGACACCGCCTGGCCCCGGCCAGTGATTGCGGCTCAGTGGTTGCCGCTCAGTGGTTGCCGCTCAGTGGTTGCGGGCGCCCATGTGGGTGATGACGCGGGCGGCGATGGCGCAGCCGGCGGCGGCGGCGGCCTCGATGTCCTGGCCGCGGGCGAGCGCGCCGACGAAGCCGGCGGCGAAGGCGTCGCCCGCGCCGGTGGTGTCGACGACGCTCACGCCATCGACGGCGGGCACGGCGGTTCGCAGCGGGCCCTGGGCGGCCATGGCGCCGGCGGAGGAGAGGGTGACGCAGGCGGTCTCGGCATGGGCGGCGGCCCAGTCCAGCGCCTCGGCCGGGGTGGCGGCGCCGGAGAGGGCGCGCATCTCCTCCTCGTTGCCGATCAGCACGTCGCAGGGCCGGGTGACGAAGGCCTGCATCGCGGCGAGGTGGCGGTCGACGCAGCCGGCATCCGAGGGCGTCAGCACGATCTTCGCGCCGATCTCGCGGGCGCGCTCGACCGCGGCGGCGATCGCCTCGGGGCCGCGGGGGGCGTCGAAGACATAGCCCTCGACGATCAGCCAGCCGGCGTCGTCGGGGATCGAGGCGGCATCGGCAGGCGACAGCGTCGAGGCGCGGCCGAGGAAGGTGGACATCGTGCGCTCGCCCCCCGGCGTGACCAGCACGACGCAGCGCCCGGTGGCGAGATCGTCGAGGGGACCGGGCGCGGCCGGCGCGGGGGCTGCGGGAAAGTCGACGCCGAGACGGGCGAGGTCGTCGCCGAAGGCGCGGCCGAGGTCGTCGCCCGCGACGCGCCCGACGAAGGTGCTGGCATGGCCGTCGACGGCGAGATGCGCCATGGTGTTGGCGACCGAGCCGCCCGACTGGGTGACGCCGGGCCCGACCTCGGCATAGAGGCGGTCGGCCGCGGCGGCGTCGACCAGGTGCATGCCGCCCGTGCGCAGGCTGTGGCGCTCGACCACCGAGGCATCGACGGGGGCGAGAACGTCGACCAGCGCGTGGCCGATGCCGACGAT
>JBCBPG010000713.1:0-2775 GCA_039820865.1 Pseudomonadota bacterium | reverse complement strand
TGCCCTTGCCCGGCGCGCTCTCCAGCGTGAGCTCGCCCCCCTGCATCTCGGTCAGGAGCTTGGTGATGGTCAGCCCCAGCCCCGTGCCCCTGACCGGGGCTGCAGGGTCTTCGATACGCTGGAGAGCGCGCCGGGCAAGGGCAGTGTCTTCCGTGTGCGCTTGATGCTGCCGCGCATCCAGCATGCCCCGCGCGTCAGCGCGCTGAGCGCGCAGGCGATCACCGGCTATGAGGGCCCGCGCCGGCAGGTGCTCGTGGTCGACGACAACCCGGAGCACCGCCTCCTCGTGCGCGACGTGCTGGCCCCGATCGGCTTCAAGGTGGCGATGGCCGAGACCGGCTCGGCCGCGACGGCGATGATCGACGCAATGCACCCCGACATCCTGCTCGTCGATGTCGCGCTGCCCGGCGAGGACGGCTGGCACCTCGTCAAGCGGCTGCGGCGCGAGCATGGCGTGACGGTCCCGATCATGATGGTCTCGGCCCATGCAATGGTCCGCCATCGCGTGCAGCCGCATGAGGCGATGCATGACGCCTTCATCCCCAAGCCGATCAAGATCGACGAGCTGCTGGCCACCATAGGCCGGCTGCTCGATCTCGACTGGTCGTATCGCGCCGGCGAAGCGCCCGTCCGCCCGGTCACCTCGCCGGCGATCACGCTGCCGGACGAGACGCTCTTGCTGGTGCTGCGCCAGGCGGTCTCGATCCACCATGCCAAGGGGGTGCGCGACGCCCTCGAGACGCTGGCCACCGCGGCGCCGGACTGTGGCGACTTCACGCGCGAGGCCGGCCGGGCGCTCGACGAATACGACTTCGCCCGCCTGTCGCGGCTGATCGAGGGGAGCGCGCCATGATGCGTCCGCAGACCCAGCGCGACATCCTCCTCCTTGTCGATGACAGCCCCGAGACCCTGTCGATGCTGACCGACGCGCTCGAGGCAGCGGGCGAGACCGTGCTGGTCGCGCGCGACGGAGAGACGGCCCTCACGCTCATCGGGCGGATCGCGCCCGATCTCGTGCTGCTCGACGCGGTGATGCCCGGCCTCGATGGCTTCGAGACCTGCCGGCGCCTGAAGAGCGACCCGGCGATGAACGACATTCCGGTGATCTTCATGACCGGCCTCAGCGACAGCGAGCACGTGGTCAAGGGCCTCGAGGCGGGCGGGGTGGACTATGTGACCAAGCCCGTCGACCCCGAGGCGCTGATCGCGCGCATCGCCGTGCATGTCGCCAATGCGCGCATCATCGCCGAGGCGCGGACAGCGCTCGATACGGCCGGGCGCTCCGTGATGGCGTTCTCCGAGGAGGGCGAGATGCAGTGGGCGACCCCGCGCGCGCAGGATCTCGCGGGGCCCTACGTGCAGCCGCCGGCCGAGGGGGCGGCGCTGGTCGGTGCCTGGGCTGCGCGCATCGCCAACCAGCCCGTCTTGGGCGCGCGCCCGCTCGAGCTCTGCGATGCAGCAGACCCGGAGGGCGGCATCTTGCTCATCTATCTCGGGCGGACCACATCGGGCGCGCTCCTCACCCGCGTCTCGCCCCGCCGGGTGGGCGCGCCGGGGGCCGAGCTCGCCCGCCGCCTCAGGCTCACGCCGCGCGAGGGCGAGGTCCTCGGATGGCTGGCCGACGGCAAGGCGAACCGCGACATCGCCGCGATCCTCGGTCTCAGCCCGCGCACGGTGAACAAGCATCTCGAGCAGGTCTACGCCAAGCTCGAGGTCGAGAACCGAACGGCCGCTGTTGCCATCGCCCTGCGAGCCCTCGAGGACTGACGTGCGTGCGGGCTCGGTTGCAGACGGCAGGTGCCCCCCGATGACCATCCAGCGGAAACCGGAACCGGCGTTTCACCCTGGCGCTCTCGCGCCGACGGAGCAACGGACGATCGGCGGAGCGTCAGTCGACGACGACGGAGGCCTTCTCCTCCTTGATCGCCCATGAGGTGTCGGGCGTCGATCTACCGGTTCGCCGAGCGGGCACGGGGGCTGCGAAGCGCACATTGCTGGCCTTGCCCCCCTCCCCCCAAAGTTCCGGCTTGAGAGCCTACATGGCGAGCCTGGCGGGCCGTGGCAGGCGCAGGTTCCGGAGAGTGCTCCGCTTACACGCCATCTCAACTTCAAACGAACTGAGACGTGCCGCCACGCATGCAACCGTAGAGTAGTCCGCCTGGGCTGTTGAGTGATTCTGGCCACGCGCCTGTTGGTCCAGGATCGTTGGAGCCGTCTTGGGACTAAGTCGCGACCGTTCTGCCGCCACTCTCAAGGATGAAGTTAGTTTCTTGGCAGGGGGATGTTGGGAATGGTGACCGTGTGGAGGGTCATCTGGTCCTGGAAGCCGTCCTGCGACACCAAGAACGAGATGGTCAGGTTCGCGGTGTTCGCGATGTCCGCGAGTTCCGGCTCGAACCCTTCATCCGGGGCGCCCAGGAAACGGAGCATCAGGTTGGCCGGCAGGCCTTTTGCAAGCAGCGAGGCGTTCACGCGCTCGAACTCGTCGTCGCAGGTGTTGGGCGTCACGGCCCACTTCCTGTTGTTGGCGCGGCACGCCTCCATGCCGGCCCTCAAGTCGATTGTATAAGTGTTCCCCAACTCGTCGATGAGTGACGGTATCGGGAGGGACAGGAGCGCCCATTTGCGATCGTCGCCAAGGTTCGTGAGGTTGGCGACCATGCGGAACTTCTTGGGGTCGCTGGGGTCGCGGATCAGGCGCTTCAGCGAGAACTCGATCCCGTCAAAGAGTGTCGTCGAGTTGGAGAAGGCGTCCTTCTGCCCGAAGGCCGACGC
>JBCBPG010000712.1:0-2777 GCA_039820865.1 Pseudomonadota bacterium | reverse complement strand
GCGGTCTTCGTCGCGGCGCTGATGTGGACGCTGGTCTACTACGGCATCGTCAACCTGACCGAGGGCGACCGGGGGCCGATCGCCTGGCTGACGCTGATCTTCCTCGGCCTCGCACTCGGCGTCGGGCTCTCCTGGAGCCATGTGCGTGCCCGCCTGTCCGGCCAGCGCGACACCGACGACGTGGACGCGTGAGCGGGCCGCGCCCCGGCGCGATGCCCGATCAGGCGCGGACCCGGGCGCCCGGGGCGGAGACGGCACCGCTCGGCCTGTTCCTGGCCGGCACGCCGGGGCTGGAGCCTGTCCTGGCCGGCGAGGCCGGTGCGCCGGGCCTCGGGCTCGAGGACGTGAGGGTGGTGCCCGGCGGTGTCGAGGCGACCGGCGACTGGCCGGCGGTCTGGCGCGCCAATCTGGGGCTGGCGACGGCGACGCGGGTGCTGGTGCGCCTTGCCACCTTCCGGGCGATGCACCTGGCGCAGCTGGACAAGCGGCTGCGGCGGATCGACTGGAGCGCGGTCGTCGCGCCCGGCATGGCGGTCAGCGTCGAGGCCAGCTGCCGACGCTCGCGGATCTATCACCAGCGCGCCGCGGCCGAGCGGCTGGCGACGGCGCTGACCGACGCCGGGGCGCAGATCGCCGGGGGCGACGGGGCCGGGGGCGACGGGGCCAGGGGCGACGGGGCCAGGGGCGACGGGGCCGGGGGCGCGCCCCCGCCGCTGGCGATGATGCTGCGGATCGAGGACGACCTGGCCACCGTCTCGGTCGACAGCTCGGGCGAGGCGCTGCACCGGCGGGGCGCCAAGCAGGCGGTGGGGCCTGCGCCCCTGCGCGAGACGCTGGCGGCGGCCTTCCTGGCCGAGGCGGGGTTCGACGGGATCGAGCCGGTGGTCGATCCGATGTGCGGCTCGGGCACCTTCGTGATCGAGGCGGCGACACGGGCGGCGGGGCTGGCGCCGGGGCGGCTGCGCCACTTCGCCTTCGAGCGCTTCGCGGGCCATGATGCGGGGGCCTACGCGGTGCTCCGGCAAGGGGGCGCCGTCGAGCCGGCCGGGCCCGCGCGCTACTTCGGTGCCGACCGCGACATCGGGGCGATCCGGATGAGCGAGCAGAACGCGGCGCGCGCGGGCGTCACCGCGATCACCGCCTTCGACTGCCATTCGGTGAGCGATCTCGAATGCCCGGACACGGCGCCCGGGCTGGTGATGGTGAACCCGCCCTATGGCGGGCGCATCGGCGACAGGCGCCAGCTCGGCGCGCTCCATGCCGCGCTCGGCCGGGTGCTGATGGCGCGCTTTGCCGGCTGGCGGGTGGGGCTGGTGACCAGCGAGGCGGGGCTGGCGCGGGCGACCGGGCTGCCCTTTGCGCCCCCGGGCCCGCCGGTGCCGCATGGCGGGCTCAAGGTGCGGCTCTGGCAGACGGGGAAACTGGGCGGGAAGCTGGGAGGCAGGCCCGGGGGCAAGTCGGGCGGCAGGGCGGACAGGCGCAGCTAGCGGCCGGGCCCGTCCTTGGCGGGATCACTCGGCGGCGGGGCTCCAGCCGGTGGCGGCGAGGCCGGCCATGGACTGGTTGCCCTCGACCCCCTCGGGATCGGCACCGCCGGCGGACCTGCTGTCGGCGAACCCGTCGCCGTCGCTGTCGGTGTAGCAGACATCGGACAGGCAGAGCGTGCTGCCCGCGCTGGACGCGTCGTCCTCGCCACCGCCGCCGCTGCCCACCACGCCATCGCCGATCATGACGGTCTCGCCGCTCGCCGCCGCGGAGAGCTGGTTCTCCGCCGCGGTGACGACCGAGTCGAGACCGCTGCCCAGCATGCTGTGCACGCCGACGGCGATCACCACCAGACCGGCGGCGAGCACGACCCAATCGAAGGAAACGCCACCGGCATCATTGCGCCCGAAACGATCCAATCCGTTCATCTCCGTCCCCATCGAACTCACGACGCGGGGTGGCAACAGGGTGCGAGCACCACTGGGTAACCACGTACGTTAGGAGAATGGGACTGGATTACGGCGGAATTGCGATCCACATCCCGGCATCCCGAAATATGGATCGCGCGACACGCGGCCGCGATCGGCTCACGCCGCGACCAGCCGGCGGTAGAGGTGCCAGCTGGCATGGCCGAGCAGCGGCAGGACGACCACGAGCCCCACGAACATCGGCAGCGAGGCCACCGCGATCGCCACGCCGATCATCGCGGCCCAGGCGAACATCACCACGGGGCTCGCGGCGACCGTGCGGAAGCTGACGATCATCGCCGTCACGCAATCGGCGTTGCGGTCCAGCAGGTAGGGGAAGGTCACGACGCTCATCGCATAGGCCACCGCGGCGAAGAAGGCGCCCGAGAGATGGCCCACGATCAGGAAGGCGATGCCGTGCGAGGTCGTGAAGATCTCGTCGGCCACGTCCCAGAACCGCTCGAACGAGACGCCGAAGAAGACCGCCCACATCATCCAGGCGATATGCACCCAGAACGCCAGCCAGAACATCATCGCAAAGCCCTGGTAGAGGATCTGCGCCTGCAGCGTGTGGCGCACCATCTCGGAGGCGTCGGCCCAGCCGAAGCCCTCGCCGCGCTCGCGCCTGCGGCTGATCTCGTAGAAGATCACCGCCGCGAAGGGCCCGATCAGCGCAAAGCCCGCCATCAGCGGCCAGGCCAGCGCCGCCATCGCGCCCGCGTCCAGCATCCAGACGATCGCGATGCCGCCCAGCGCATAGACCGCGCCCACGCCCAGCGAGATCCCCGGCGAGGCCCTGAGATCGGCGAGGCCGGCATTGATCGC
>JBCBPG010000711.1:0-2783 GCA_039820865.1 Pseudomonadota bacterium | reverse complement strand
GTCGGCCTTGAGCCGCGCGACGTGCTCGCCGACCTGCGCCCGCACCTTGGCCGCGAAGGCCTTCCCGTCGATCACCGTTGCCGTCATGCGCCCCTCCCGTTTTTCTGCTGGGCGCTGATACCCACGCGGCGACAGGGGGTCCAGTGGCGAGCGGCGACGCTTCCGTTGGGTGACAGCGGCGCGGCGCCCGGCCTACTTCAGGACGATCTTGTGCGACCAGGCGACGCCGTCCGAGATGACGATGTCGCGAAAGCCCAGCAGCTTGGCCATGTCGAACCAGGTCGCCACGGTCTGGATGCCGTTCTTCTGGAAGAACGGCGTGCCGCGGGCATTGGCCGTCAGCTGCGCCAGCACGGCGCGGGCGCGGTGCAGCGTGCGGAAGATCTCGTCGTCCAGCGCCACGATGATCATGTGCTGCGCGTCCGTGCCCTTGGCAAAGACCGCGAAGCGCGGCGTCTCGGGCGCGGCCAGCTGCGCCTTGGTCACCTCGACGGTAAAGGCGACGCGCACGGCCCGGTTGGCCGCGTCCTGCGGCGGCGCGATGCGGCGCTCGAACACCTCCTCCGAGGTGACGGGCGGATAGTAGTAGCCCTCCTGCTGCGCGGCGGCCGGCGCGGCGATGCCGAGGGCGAGGGTCAGCGTGAGGACGAGGCGGGCGAAGGCGGTCATTGCAGGCGCTCCGGCAGGCTGGGGGACGCCCGGCAGGGCGCGTCGGTCACGCGTACCTTATCCCGCCCGCGCCCGGGCGCCAGCCGCCCGGCACAACAACCTTGCGTCATCGCCCGATCACGCCCCGGCCGGCGCCATCGGCGCCAGTCCGGCGACAGGCCCGCATGCCTGCCAGCGCCGGCCGTGGCCCCAGCATGGCCCGAGCATGGACCGAGCATGGCCCGTTACCCGGATCTGGCGGCCTCAGCCGGCCGGGGCGA
Source organism: Pseudomonadota bacterium (assembly GCA_039820865.1). Taxonomy (GTDB): domain Bacteria; phylum Pseudomonadota; class Alphaproteobacteria; order Rhodobacterales; family Rhodobacteraceae; genus Thermohalobaculum. The sequence continues at coordinate 1,854 of JBCBPG010000711.1, read as the reverse complement.
GGCCGGGATAGGGGCGCTGCGGCGGCACATGCAGCGCCAGCCGGTCGCCGACGGCCAGCCGGCCCGGCCGCTCGACCCAGGCGGTGATGCCGCGCAGGCCCCTGGCGACCTTGGCGAAGGCCGCGCCGTGCCCGGGATGGTGCTTCTCGATCTCCTCGGCCGGGTAGCGGCAGGGCGCGTTCTCCATGTCGACCACCAGCCCCGGCGCCTCGGCCAGCCGCGTCCCGTCCGCCGCCACCCCGATCAGCCGGCTGCCGGGCGGGACCAGCGTGAAGGCGGGCAGTCCCTCGACCGCGACGGTCGCGCCCAGCCATTCGGGCGCAACGCGCGGGATGCCGAGCCGCCCGGCGATGGTCGCGAGATCCTCGAGCGAGACGATCGAGAGCTGGCGGACGTTCCGGATCTCGGTGTTGCGGCGGTACTGTTTCTGCACGCGCACGCAGGCGGGGCGGGTCAGGCCGTGATGCACGTCGCCGACCGGCCCGCCCCAGTCGAGCGCCAGCGCCTCGACCGGCTCGGCGTCGATGCCGCTCTCCTGCTCGCGCACCAGCCCGCACCAGGCGACGGTGGCCGTGAGGCCCGAGGGGGTGAGGATCGCCATCAGCCGCTCCCGAGTGCGCGCCAGCCGATGTCGCGCCGGCAGAACCCGCCGGGCCAGTCGAGGCGGTCGATCGCGGCATAGGCGGCCGCGCGCGCGTCGGCGAGATCGGCGCCGAGGGCCGTCACCGCCAGCACCCGCCCGCCGGCCGAGACCACCTGCCCGTCCCGCATCGCGGTGCCCGCGTGGTAGAGGCGCACGCCCGGCACGGCCGCCGCCGCCTCCAGCCCGCCGATCGCCTCGCCCTTCGCATAGGCCCCGGGATAGCCCTTCGCCGCCATCACGACCGTCAGCGCCGCCTCGTCGCGCCAGTCCAGCGGCGGATGCGCGCCCAGCCGCCCCGCCGCGGCATCGGCCAGCAGGCCCAGGAGGTCGGTGGCCAGCCGCGGCAGCACCACCTGCGCCTCCGGATCGCCGAAGCGGACGTTGAACTCGACGAGGCGCGGCTGGCCGTCCTCGATCATCAGCCCGGCATAGAGGATCCCGCGAAACGGCATCCCCCGCGCCGCCATCTCGGCCAGCACGGGGCGGACGATGCGCGCCATCGCGGCCTCGGTGACCGCGGCGTCCAGCACCGGGGCGGGCGAATAGGCGCCCATGCCGCCGGTGTTCGGCCCCGCGTCGCCCTCGAAGGCGCGCTTGTGGTCCTGCGCGCCCGCCAGCGCCACCGCCGTCTCGCCGTCGCAGAGGACGAAGAGCGAGGCCTCCTCGCCCTGCATGAACTCCTCGATCACCAGCGTCGCGCCGGGCATGTCCATCAGCGCGTCAACCGCGCCCAGCGCCTCGGCCTCGGTCATCGCCACGACCACGCCCTTGCCGGCGGCCAGGCCATCGGCCTTGACCACCACCGGCGCCCCGGTCTCGGCGATCCGGGCGCGCGCGGCCTCGGGCGTGTTGACCCGGGCCCAGGCGGCCGTCGGCGCCCCGCAGGCGTCGCAGATCTCCTTGGTGAAGCTCTTGGAGGCCTCGAGCCGGGCGGCCGCGGCACTCGGCCCGAAGACGGCGATGCCGGCCGCCTCCAGCGCATCGGCGACGCCCGCGGCCAGCGGCGCCTCGGGACCCACGACGACCAGGTCGGCGGCGGTCTCGCGGGCCAGCGCCACGACGGCGGCCGGGTCCTCGATGGCGCAGGGCCGACACGCGGCGATGGCCGCGATGCCGGCATTGCCGGGGGCGGCGACCAGGCGGGTCAGCCGCGGGCTCTCGGCGATGGCGGCCGCCAGCGCATGCTCGCGCCCGCCGCCACCCAGGATCAG
>JBCBPG010000710.1:0-2791 GCA_039820865.1 Pseudomonadota bacterium | reverse complement strand
GATGCCGCGCAGGGTCTCGACGCCGGCGAACAGGGGAAAGAGGATCTCGGGGCGGCCCATGGAGGGGTGTAGAGCGGGCCGGAGGCGCGGCGTCAACGGGGTGGCACCCCGGGCGGGCATAGGGCTTGCCACGGCGGCGGCCGCTCTCCTCAGGCCCTCTCCCCCGGCCCCTCTCCCATGGGGAGAGGGGGGCGGCCGTGGCGGAGGGCGGTGCGAGGCGGGAGGGGGCGCGCCGCCGGGCCTCCGTGGTGCCTCGCCGGGCGGCGGCGGCCGTGGCGGGGGCGGTGCGAGGCGGGACGGGTCCGCCTGGCCTCTGTGGTGCCTCGCCAGCCGGCCGTCGCTCAGCGCGGTGCGTCGCTCGGGTGGTTGACGCCGTCGACCCAGGGCACCGGGGTCTTGACGTCGGCGCCTTCGACACAGCCGAGGTTGACGCCGTACTCGTCCGGGTTCGAGCGGCGGCGGTGGTGGGTGTAGATGCCGCAGCGGGTGCAGAAGTAGTGCTCGGCCGTCATGGTGCCGAACTGGTAGAGGCCGATGGTCTCGCCCTCGACCGAGAGATCGTCGCGCGGCACGCTCACCATGATCGCCGCCTTGCGCCGGCAGAGCGAACAGTCGCAGCGCCGCGCGCTGTCGAGATCAAGCACCGGGAAGGTGAGGCGGACGCCGCCGCAGTGGCAGGTGGCTCGGGGCATGGCGGTCTCCTCAGAGGGGGCGGATGAGGTAGCGGACTTCCTTGCCCGGTGCGGGATGGCCGCGGCCGGCCTCCTCGAAGCCGAGGCGCGCGTGGAAGGCGTCCGATCCCGGGTTGGGTGGCACGCGGTTCACCTCGCAGGCCAGCCGCTCCAGCCCGGCGGCGGCGGCATGGTCGGCCAGCGCGGCATAGAGCGCCCGGGCCACCCCCTGCCCCCGTGCCCGCGCATCGACCACCACCCGGTCGACATAGGCGAACCGCGGATAGCGCGCGACGAACCAGCGGAAATTGGTGCCGTCGTACTCGGCAGCCTGGTCGAAGGCGATGAGAAAGCCGAGCGGCCCGCCCTCGTCCAGCGCGGCCAGTGCCAGCGTCGCGGTGGCGCCGAGACGCGCCCAGGCCTCCGGCTCCAGATGCGAGGTCTCGACGGCATGGGCGTTGTTCAGCGCGTTCAGCGCCTGGTGGGTGGCAGCATCGAGATCGGCGAAGGGCGCTAGCATCAGGCGTCCCCGACCAGCGCAAGCCAGGCGTCCTCGTCCATCGTCTCGACGCCGAGCTCCGCCGCCTTCTTCAGCTTCGAGCCCGCGCCGGGGCCGGCGACCAGGATGTCGGTCCTGGCCGATACGCTGCCGGCGACCTTGGCGCCCAGCCCTTCGGCCCGCACCTTGGCCTCGTCGCGCGACATCTTCTCCAGCTTGCCGGTGAAGACGACGGTCTTGCCGGCGACGGGGCTGTCGGTGGCGGCGGGCCGGGCGGCCTCCTCAGGGGTCACCTGGGCCAGCAGCCGCTCGACCACCGCGACCGAGGGCGCGTGGGCGAAGAAGGCGATCACGGCATCGGCGAGGACCGCGCCCACCCCGTCGATGGCGAGGAGATGCGCGCGCGCCTCCTCGTCCTCGCGGGCCGCCTGCATCGCCCCGGCGAAGGCCGCCCAGCTGCCATAGCTGCGGGCCATCAGCTTGGCCGTGGTCTCGCCCACGTGTCGGATGCCGAGGGCGAAGATGAAGCGGTGGAGCGGCACCGAGCGGCGCGCATCGATGGCGCGGAAAAGGTTCTCGGCCGACTTCTCGCCCCAGCCCTCGAGGGAAGAGAGGCGCCGGATATCCGTCCCTTCCGGCCCGAACCTCGTCTCCAGCGTGAAGATGTCGACCGGCTCGCGCACCCAGTCGAGCGCCCAGAACGCCTCGACCTGCCTGGTGCCGATCCCCTCGATATCCATCGCCCCGCGGGAGACGAAGTGCTTGAGCCGCTCGACCGCCTGCGCCGGGCAGGTGAGGCCGTTGGTGCAGCGGCGCACCGCCTCGCCTTCCTCGCGCCGGGCCTGCGAGCCGCAGGCGGGACAGGTCTCGGGAAAGCGATAGGGCTCGGCGGCCGGGAGACGGCGCGCGATGTCGACATCGATCACCTTGGGGATCACGTCGCCCGCGCGGTAGACGGTGACATGGTCGCCGATGCGCAGGTCCCGCCCCTCGCGGATCGGCGCGCCATCGGCGCCGACGCCGGCCACGTAATCCTCGTTGTGGAGCGTGGCGTTCGAGACGACGACACCGCCGACGGTCACCGGCCGCAGCCGCGCGGTCGGCGTCAGCGCGCCCGTGCGCCCGACCTGGATGTCGATGCCCTCCAGCACGGTCTGCGCGCGTTCGGCCGGGAACTTGTGCGCGATCGCCCAGCGCGGCTGGTTCGAGCGGAAGCCGAGCCGGCGCTGCCAGTCCAGCCGGTCCACCTTGTAGACCACGCCGTCGATGTCATAGCCGAGGTCGGCGCGCCCGGCCTCGATCGACCGGTAGTGCGCCACGGCAGCGGCGATCCCCTCGACCCGCGCCGCTGCCGGCGAGACGGTCAGCCCGGCCGCCCGGAACGCCTCGAGCACGCCCCACTGCGTCTCGGCCGGCAGCGCCGAGACCTCACCCCACGAATAGGCGAAGAACCGCAGTGGCCGCCCGGCGGTGATGCGCGCGTCGAGCTGGCGGAGCGAGCCCGCCGCGGCGTTGCGCGGATTGGCAAAGACCTTGGCGCCCTGCCCCGCCTGTCGCGCGTTCATGGCGGCAAAGTCGTCATGGGTCATGTAGACCTCGCCCCGGACTTCCAGCAGCGCCG
>JBCBPG010000709.1:0-2791 GCA_039820865.1 Pseudomonadota bacterium | reverse complement strand
CGGTCGCATCTCCGGGTCGGCGGCGGCATCGGCGCGGCCTCCCATCCACCAAGCCATCCACCAACCAGCCGCCGCCACCGGGCGCCACCACCAGCCGCCACCACCAGCCGCCGCCACCGGGCCCGCCGCCGGGCGCTGTCAGGCGTTGCCGAAGGCGAGGGTTCCGGCGACGGCTGCCATCAGCACGCAGGCCACGATCCGCTGCACAAGCAGCAGGCGCGGGACCCAGATACTGCCATGCGCCATGGCTTCGCCCGTGGTCCAGCGGCCGACCAGCGGGAAGGCGGTCTCCAGGGCGAAGCGCAGCTTGGGCACCAGACCGCGCAGCGCTTCGGCCCGGGTCCATGCCGTCGTGATGAGGCAGAGCCCCAGGAGGCCCGAGAACCAGAAGAGCGAGCGCGAGGGATAGATCCCGTAGCCGACCAGCGGTCCCGAGACCGAGAGGAACGCCCGCTCCCATCCCGGCGTCGTGTCATCGCGGCGGCGGTAGTCGTAGCCGGCATAGCGCAGGTTCTCCGCCGCCTCGAACGCGCCCGCCGCGGCCAGCGCATGCGCCAGCCGTGTGAAGGACGCCATGTCGAGGTGCCCGTCGCCGTCGTGCTGGGTATGGCCGAGCCAGGCGATCAGGTCGGCCGGCGCCTCCGCCGCGATTCCGCCGGGCGTGAGCGCGCCGGCGGCGTCCGGCGTGCCGAGCCGGTCGAAGGTGAGGCCGGACAGGCTGGCAGGGCGCCACTGCCCCTCTGCGTCGCGCCACGCCGTCGCATTGGCCTGCAGCGTCTCGACCGAGGCCTCGCGCAGGATCAGCCGCGCCTCGGCCGCCCAGGCGGGCGTCTCGTAGGGCGAGGAGGACAGCCGCAGGTCGCCGTCGATCGAGGCGCCCGTCGCATCGACCGTGCGGGTGAACGTGCCGCCTGCCAGCGCCAGCGACCCGTCGATCCGGGCATCGCGGAGCGAGACGCCGGCGAAGGTCGTGCCGCGGCCGAGCGAGACATCGCTGCCGATCCGGGCGCCCTCGGCGTTCAGATCGCCGTCGAACCGTGCGCCCGAGGCGAGGAAGCCGCGCCCGAGCGACGCGTCCAGCAGGTCGGCGTCGCCCCGGAACGCCGACCCGGCATTCATCATCAGCGCGCCGTCGACCTGCAGGCGCCGGGCCGAGAAGTCCTGGTGGAAGGTGACGCGGTCGGTCTCCATCGTGCCCCTGACGCGCGCGGCGTTCAGGTCGACGCTGCCGGCGAAGTCGGTGCCGTTGCGCAGGAACATGTTGCGGTCGATCCGCAGCCCCTCGGCCTGCATGCCGCCGGCGAAGTGCGACTGCTCGGCCACCAGCGTGCCGCCCACGCGGGCGAAGGACAGGACGACATCGCCGCCCACCGTGCCCTCGCGCATCAGGAAGTCGCCGTCCACCCGCCCGCCGTCCAGGTCGATCCCGCCCTCGAAGACCGAGCCGTCGGCCTCGAAACTGCCGCCTGTCTTGAGGTCGGTGAGGTCGACCTCCTCGCCGAAGCTGGCGCCGCCGCGGAGCGAGACGCCGCCGCCGACCAGCGTGCCGCTCACGTCGAAGCGCCCGCCCACCGCCGCCCCGGTCGCCACCAGCCGGCCGCCGATCTTGACGCCGGAGAGGTCGACGTCGCCGTCGAAGACGGCGCCTTCATGGATCGTCAGGTCGCCGAAGACATAGGCGCCGTCGATCGAGAAGGCGCCGCGGAAATGCGAGCCCGAGGCGTCGAGACTGCCGCCGATCTTGGCGTCGGCGATCACGAGATCGCCCTCGACGACCGCGCCCCGGTCGATTGCCAGATCCGCGCCGAACATCGCGTCGCCGGCCTCGAGCCCGCCGGCAACATGCGAGCCGCTGAGCGTGACCGATCGCGCGAAGCGGGCGCGGGAGAGGTCGATGCCCCGTGCCAGGTGGCTCTCGGTCAGGGCCAGCGCCGGCGCGACCTCCCCGTCCCGCAGGACCAGCCGCTCCCCGATCTCGGCGCAGGCGATGGCGACGCGCGGATGGGCCAGCGCGACCGGCCCGGTCAGGAGGTGCTGCAGGAAGCGCGCCGACAGCCGGCGATGGTCGGGCAGCGGCGCGGCCGCCCCGGCCGGGTTGCAGGCCAGCGCCGTCTCGTCCAGCGCGTCGAGACGCGCGACCTCACCCCGGCAGAGCCTGCGCCAGGTCCAGCGCTCGGCCTCGCTCCAGCCCGACGACGCCTCGACCCCGGCGAGACAGGTCCCGACCGCCGCCACGATGCCCTCGCCCGCGGCCGTCTCTGCCGTCGCCGTCTCTGCCGTGGCCGCCGGGCCGGCGAGGGTCGCGCCGGCGAGGCCGGCGGCCAGCGCCAGCGCCGGCGCGGCCCGCAGGCGCCCAGCGGCACGCGGCGCTCCGGCGCCCTCAGCGTTCATCGCGGATGGTGTAGGTGGTCTGCAGGCCGTCTCGGGGCGAGAACAGCGCGTAGACGCCGAAGAAGATGTCGGGGTTCGTCGCCGCGATGTTGACGACGATCTGGCCCGGCTGCGTCGTGTCGTCGATGTCGACCGTGTAGGTCATCAGGCCCGTGAGGGACTGGCGCGCGCTGGTCGCCGCCGCGGCCGGCTCGATCTGCCCGACGGCGACGCGCCGGCCATAGTCGCGCGCCACGTCCCACATCCGCGCATGGCTGAACAGGACGAGGCTGACCTCGACGATCGTCAGCAGCAGCAGGCAGAACACCGGCATCCAGACCATGTATTCCAGGCTGACCGAGCCACGCTGGTCGCGGCGAAACCGTCCTGCAGTCGTGCGACCCATTCGTCCGTCCTGTCG
>JBCBPG010000708.1:0-2796 GCA_039820865.1 Pseudomonadota bacterium | reverse complement strand
GGGGACGATCGGCGCCGGGGATGCCGCAGCGATCCTCGAGGCGGCGGCCGGCATCCACTACGCCGACCTCACCTGGGCGCCGTGCCGGGCGCCGTGCCGTGCGGCATGGTCGGTGCGCCGTCGTCGAGGCAGCGGCGGCCCGCGCGCTCGGCCAGCGCGCCATACCGCCGGGGGTCGAGGCGGAGCTCGTCCAGCACCGCCTGCTCGCGCGCATCGTGGTCGCTGCCCGGGGCGCGAAAGGCGCGCCGGTTCTCCGCCCAGAACGTCGTCTCGCGGAAGCCGAAGGTCGGGAGCGGGCCGAGCCCGGTCGCGGCCGCCGCCCCGATCTCGCGCAGCAGCAGGGCCGCGTCCTCGCGCTTGTGGTCGCGCGTGCCGCCCGCCAGGACCGCGTCGAGACACCTCGCCCGCCGGTCGTCGAGCCGCGCCGCCAGCCCCGCCCAGGTGAGGTCGGCGTAGTGGATGCCGGCCGCCGCCTCGAGGATCGCTGCGGCATCCCCGGCGCCGATCGTCCCCGCCGCCACGCCGTCCGCCAGTGTCAGCCGCACGTTGACCAGCGGCACCGAGACGGGAGGCGAGCCGAGCGCCGCGGGCCCGTGGACCAGCGCCACCTCGTGGTCGTCCTCGATCGCGCCGTCGCGGTAGAGCTCGAAGATCCGCCCGATGCCCCGCATGCCGAAGGGCAGGCACTCGACGGCGCGGAGCGCGCCGAGGCTGGCCGCGCCCCAGACATGGATCCCGCGGTCGAGCGCATGGAGGATCTCGTCGTGGAGCACCGCGCGGCAGTCGCCGAAGCGCCCGTCCACCAGCGCGATCAGCGCGACATCCTCGGCGCATGCCCGGTAGAGATCGCCGGTCATGGCGGGGGGCCGGGTCTCGACGCCTTCGGGCAGTGCCGCCCCGGCCGGCATGCTGGGGCCGATGAACACGATCGCTCTCATCGCGCGATCCCTCCCATCCCCTGCCAGGCCGGCATGCCGTGGTCCGGGCGCTCGCGTGTGGTGGGTTTCGTGGCGGCCTGCGCCCGCCTGAGCGTCGCCTCGAGGCCAGGGACGACGAGCTTGACGACCCTGAAACGCGGGTCGTCGGCCAGGTCCACCGCCAGCACCCGGCCGACCCCTGCGGCTGCGAGCCGGTCGAGGAGCACGCCGAGATCCCCGACGAGACACGGGCCCGAGAGGTCCCGCAGCGCCGTGCTGGCCGGGGCACAGGCCGTCGAGGCGGACGTGAAGTGGCGCGCACGCAGCCGCTCGCGGGCGTCGTAGCAGTCGTCGCTCAGGTCGTCGCGCGCACCGGAGATCCGCGTCAGGCGCGACTGCGCCGCCTCGTGCAGCGCACGCGCCAGTGCCACGCGGGGCGAGAGGTGGCAGCCGGCGCCATAGCCCGGCGGCATGGTCGCGTCGGTCAGATCGGCGAGGCAGGCGACGAAGCTCGGCACGCCCAGCGGTCCCGTCGTCTCCCAGGCGCGGATGGCGAAGCCGCGCGCGTCCGCCTGCGCCGCCAGCGCGGCGATCTCGGGCCAGTCGAACCGGCCGGGGTCGAGTGCGTCCTGCGGGCGGAACGTCTCGGCGAAGGCGGCCGTGTCCGCACGCTCGATCACCTCGCAGATACCGTGGATCAGCGCCTCGACCAGGTTGGCGCCCGAGGCAAGCCCATTGGTCGTGACGTCGCGCCAGAGCCGGGTGGCCCGGCCACCCAGGAGCAGGCTGGTGTGGACGTGGTCGTAGGGCACCAGGACGTCCCCGCCGGACAGGAGGTCGGTGGCCCAGGTCCAGTCGATCCGTCGGGCCTGGCCGGCCCTCGATGCCGGGGGCTCGATCCGCCGGGCGCCGAACCGGCCGACCATGTCGTCGAGGGTCCCGTGCACGGGGGCGGGCCCCGGCTCTTCGGCGACGTGGCACTCGATCGCCTCCATCACCGCGGAGAGGCGCGCGGCGGACCGCGTCGCGCCCTTGCCCTGTGCCGTCGTGAGCCCGCGGGAATTCGGCCGGAACGCCGTGAACACCTCGACGCCGAGCCGGTCGAGACCCGTCAGCCGCGCCACACGCGTGATCCCGAAGGTAGCGAGACCGGGCGTCAACGCCGTCAGCGCGACCTCGGGACACGACCGGCGATGCGTGCCGGCAAAGAAGTGCTTCTGGAGCACCAGTGCCGGTCGCTGCAGAACAAGCTCAGCGATCGACGACCGGTGCCAGAAGGCGCCGGTATCCCCAACCATCATGTTCATTCTGTCCTCCACAACACACGATCGATCGCTGCCGGCTGGCGCCCCGAGTTCCTGTCGTGTATTGAGGAAATCAAGAAAAACGAGACGCCAGTGAAGCGGCTTCAATTGTTCATCTAACGATGCACCCTATATGCATTACAGAAATATCCCGTTATGTAATTTCAGGTATAATCTGTTGTTTTTAAAGTAACGCAACGGCCCCGGAACAAGTGACGCCGCCCTGGGTTTCAGCCCTTTTCTAAAGCATGGCATGCCCCGCCGATCGGGTTGATGTCGTCCACGAAGCGGAGAAGGTCGGCGATCGTGAAGGTCTCCGGCACCGCCGCCGGCAGTTCGGGCTGCCAGTCGGTCCGCGCAGCGAGGAACGAGGCGGGGTCGCGCTCGAGGACGCCCAGCACCGTTTCCGCCAGGATGACCGAGCCGACGGGCCCGAGGCGTTCGCCGTCGGCGATCACCGCGGCCTCGCGCAGGATGTAGAACCAGAGCGGCGTGTGGCCGTCGATGCCCCGCGCGCGCGCCACCTCGCCCGCCGGTCCCGTCGCGATCTCCTCGGCCGAGAGCACCCGCACGCC
>JBCBPG010000707.1:0-2797 GCA_039820865.1 Pseudomonadota bacterium | reverse complement strand
TCAGGAACAGGACCAGCGCGTACATGTCCTTGATCGTGTAGAACGGGTGGAACGGCACCGTGTCCCGCTGCGTCGTCTCCTTGTCCGTCTTGCGGATCGCCACGCCGTCCGGGTTGTTGTTGCCGGTGGTGTGGAAGGCCCAGATGTGCACGACGGTGAGGCCGAGGATCATGAACGGCATCAGGTAGTGCAGCGAGAAGAAGCGGTTGAGCGTCGCCTGGTCGATCGCGGGACCACCGACCAGCCAGGTCTGCAGCGGCTCGCCGATCAGCGGGATCGCCGAGAACAGGCCCGTGATCACCGTCGCGCCCCAGAACGACATCTGTCCCCAGGGCAGCACATAGCCCATGAAGGCGGTGCCCATCATCAGCACGTAGATCAGCATGCCGACGATCCACGTGATCTCGCGCGGCGCCTTGTACGAGCCGTAGTAGAGCGAGCGGAAGATGTGCGCATAGACCGCGATGAAGAAGAACGAGGCGCCGTTCATGTGCACGTAGCGGATCAGCCAGCCCGCGTTCACGTCGCGCATGATGTGCTCGACCGAGGCGAAGGCGTAATCGACATGCGGCACGTAGTGCATCACCAGCACGATGCCGGTGACGATCTGGATCATCAGGAAGATCGTGAGCATCACGCCCCAGATCCACATCCAGTTCAGGTTCTTCGGCGTGGGAAACGCCATGAAGTCAAAGGCAAGGCGGACGACGGGCAGACGCTCGTCGATCCACTTCTCGATGCCGGTCTTCGGCTCGTAATGCTCCTGCGGGATACCGCTCATGATGTCCTCCCTCAGCCGATCTGCACGGTCGCGTCGTCGACCATCTGCAGCGGCGGGATTACCAGGTTGGTGGGGGCGGGGCCGCGGCGGATGCGCCCCGAGGTGTCGTAATGCGACCCGTGGCACGGGCAGAACCAGCCCGCGTAGTCGCCCGCGCCGTCGCCGAGCGGCACGCAGCCGAGATGGGTGCAGACGCCGATCATCACGAGGTACCTGCCGTCCGCGTCCAGCGCGCGCTCCTCGTCGGTCTGCGGGTCCTTGAGGTCGTCCATCGGCACCGCGCGCGCCTCGTCGATCTCGGCCTGGGTGCGGTGGCGGATGAAGACCGGCTTGCCCTGCCACAGCTCGCGGATCTGCGTGCCCTCGGCCACGCCCGAGATGTCGACGCGGATCGAGGCCAGCGCCAGCACGTCGGCCGAGGGGTTCATCTGGTCGATCAGCGGCCAGACCGTGAGACCGCCGATCACCGCGCCCGCGGCCCCGGTCGCGACATAGAGGAAGTCGCGCCGTTCGGTGTTCTCGACTTGGGTTTCGCTCTCAGACACCTTGTCCTCCTTTCGCGACGCCGGGTGGCCGTCGTTCGGTCGCCGTCCGGTCGCCCTCCGATCGGCGCCGCCGCCCACGGGGCATGCCGCCCACCGGGCCAGCCGATCCCGTCCCGACTCTCGCCGTCTTCCCCGGGGAACTAGAGGACGCCACCATGCAGGTCCAGCGGCTGAACCGTCGCAGAGTTGCCGCAGACGCAGTTCGTTGCCGCCCGAGGGAGGTCTGCATGCGCGAGAACCCGTCAAGAGAGCGTGTACCGCCACCCCGCATCGCCACGCGGCGCTGCCGCGCCGGGCGTTGCGCCGCCGTCGCCGTCGCCGCCGCCGTCGCCGGGCAGGGCGGGGCATGCCCCGCTGCCAGCGTGGCGCGCGTGCGGCCATGACCCCGCCGGCCCCGCCCAGTGGCCCGACCGGTGGCCCGCCCGGTGCCCCGCCCGGTGGCCCGCCCGGTGGCGCGCCGGGCACCGGCCGCCCCGGCGGCGTCGAGCTCGCCCTGATCGCGCCGGACATGGCGCCCAATGTCGGCGCGGCGATCCGGCTGGCCGCCTGTCTCGGCCTGGTCGTCCATGTCGTCGAGCCCTGCGGCTTTCCGTTCTCGCCCCGCGCCTGGGCGCGCCAGGCCATGGACTACGCAGACCTCGCCCGGATCGAGCACCATGCCGGCTGGGCCGCCTTCGCCGCCGCAATCTCGACCGCGACCGGGTCCACGACCGCAACGTCGACCGGGCCCACGACCGAGACCGGGGGCCCCCGCCTCGTCGCGCTCAGCGCCCGCGCCGAGACCCCGCTCCACGCCCATGCCTTCCGCCCCGGCGACGTGCTGATGCTGGGCGCCGAGACCGCGGGCCTGGACGCGCGCGCCCTCGCCGCCGCGGCGGTGCGCCTGCGCATCCCGCTCGCGCCCGGCGCCCGCTCGCTCAACGTCGTCACCGCCGGTGCCATCGCCGCCGCCGAGGCGCTCCGCCAGCTCGGCGCGCCCCCCTTCGCCCCCGCATGACACATCGCCGCACCGCCCGCCCGACCGATCCCCCCCAAAAAAAACACCCCCGAAAACACCGCCCCGAGACGCCCCCCGAGACGCCGCCCGAGACGCCGCCCGTCGGTCGCGACCCGCGGACCCGTGGCGCGCCACCCTCCCACGTCAGGTTGGGCCCGACTCGCCCAACAGGCCCCTAACGACGGACAGGCCCTCCGCGGTCCGGCGCGCTGCCTCGGCGCCGGGGACCGCCCGAGCGCCGGTCCTCCCATGCCGGTCCTCCCACGCCTGCCGTCCGATGCCGGCCGTCCGATGCCGGCCGTCCGATGCCGGTCGTCCGAGGCAGGTCGCCCGAGGCAGGTCATCCGACGCCGGTCGGGGGCAGATCGTACCGGCTCATCCGATGGCACCGGGAGGCCACCTGCGGCTCGCGCAGCGCCTGGCGCCGGGCGGGGCCCGCCGCCGGCGGGTGGGTGGGTGGGGCCGGCGGCGGGC
>JBCBPG010000706.1:0-2798 GCA_039820865.1 Pseudomonadota bacterium | reverse complement strand
TCGGCCGTGACGCCGAAGCGGCCGGAGGCGACCTGCTTGATGCGGGCGGAGGCGTTGTCGCCGTTCGGCATCGGCTTGTGGTCGTTCGGGCTCTCGCCGCCCTCGCCCGAGTCGGACTTGGCGCCGATGCGGTTCATGGCGATGTTGAGCGTGCGGTGCGCTTCCGGCGAGAGGGCGCCGAGCGACATGCCGGGGGTGACGAAGCGCTTGCGGATGGAGGTGATGCTCTCGACCTCCTCCAGCGGCACGGCGCGGCCGGCGGGCTTGAAGTCGAGCAGGTCGCGCAGGTGGATCGGCTGCATGGCGCGCATGCCGTCGGAATACGCCTTCCACTTGGAATAGCTGTTGTTGGCCACCGCGTTCTGCATGGCGTGGATCAGCTGGGCCTGCCAGGCATGGGCCTCGCCCTTGCGGCGCGCCTTGTAGATGCCGCCGATGGGCAGGACCTCGGCGCCCGGGGCCCAGGCGCGGGCGTGGAGCGCGCGGAGCTTGGTCTCGATGCCGGCGAGGCCGATGCCGGAGATGCGGCTGATCATGCCGGGGAAGAACTCGCCCACGAGGCTGCGGCTGAGGCCGACCGCCTCGAAGTTGCAGCCGCCGCGATAGGACGAGATCACCGAGATGCCCATCTTGGACATGATCTTGAGCAGGCCGAGATCGACGGCCTCGCGGAAGTTCTCCATCGCGCGTTCGGCCGTCAGGTCGAGCAGGCCGCGCTCGACGCGGTCGATGATGCTCTCCTGCGCCAGCCAGGGGTTCACGGTGGTCGCGCCACAGCCGATCAGGACGGCGAAGTAGTGGGGGTCGATGCACTCGGCCGAGCGCACGTTGAGCGAGCAGAAGGTGCGCAGCCCCTGACTGGTCAGCCAGGCATGGGCGGCCGAGGTGGCGAGGATCATCGGCATCGCGATCCGGTCGGCCGAGGCGGCCTCGTCGGTGAGGACGAGATGGCTGCAGCCGGCGCGCACGGCCTCCTCGGCCTCGCGGCGGACGCGTTCGAGATGGCGGCGCAGCGCCGGCTGGTCCTCGTCGAGCGGGATGGTGCAGTCGATGACGCGGAACTGCTCGCCGAACGCCTCGACCACGCGGGCGTACTGCGCGTTGGTCACCACGGGGCTTTCCAGCGTGATGATCTCGGCCTGGCTCGAATCCTCGTCCAGCACGTTCTTGAGGTTGCCGAAGCGGGTCTTGAGCGACATCACCCGCTTTTCGCGGAGGGGGTCGATCGGCGGGTTGGTGACCTGGCTGAAGTTCTGGCGGAAGAAGTGGCTGAGCGGGCGGTACTGGTCCGACAGCACCGCGACGGGCGTGTCGTCGCCCATCGAGCCGATGGCCTCCTTGGCCTCCTCGACCATGGGGTGGAGGATCGCCTCCAGCTCCTCGATCGAATAGCCGGCGGCGATCTGGCGACGGCGCAGCGCCGCGCCCTCGAGGGTCCGGGTCTCGCGCAGGCCCTGCAGTTCGCCGGTCAGGTCGAGGATCCTGGCGGTCCAGTCGGCATAGGGCCGCTCGTGGGCGAGCATGTCCTTGAGCTCGGCGTCGTGCATCAGGCGGTTGCCCTCGAGGTCGACGGCGAGCATCTGGCCGGGGCCGAGGGCGCCCTTCTCGACGATCTCGGCCTCGTCGACGGGGACCATGCCGACCTCGGAGCCGGCGATCACCATGCCGGCGCGGGTGACGACATAGCGCATGGGGCGCAGGCCGTTGCGGTCGAGGCCCGCGACGACCCAGCGCCCGTCGGTCATGGCGAGCGCGGCGGGGCCGTCCCAGGGCTCCATCACGGCGTTGGAATAGGCGTACATCGCCTTCCAGTCCTCGGACATCGCCTCGTCCTTGGACCAGGCCTCGGGCACCAGCAGGGTCTTGGCCATGGGGGCCGAGCGGCCGGCGCGGACGACAAGCTCGAAGACGGCGTCGAGCGCGGCCGAGTCCGAGGCGCCGTCGGCCACGACCGGCTTGATGTCCTCGGCCCCGTCGCCGAGGAAGGCCGAGGCCATCCGGATCTCGTGGCTCTTCATCCAGTTGAGGTTGCCCTTGAGCGTGTTGATCTCGCCGTTATGGGCGAGCATGCGGAAGGGCTGGGCCAGCCACCACTGCGGGAAGGTGTTGGTCGAGTAGCGCTGGTGGTAGATCGCCAGCGCCGAGACGTAGCGCGGGTCCTTGAGGTCGGGGTAGAACTCGGCCACCTGCTCGGCCAGCATCATGCCCTTGTAGATGAGCGAGCGGCAGGACAGCGAGCAGATGTAGAGGCCCGCGACATGGGCCGCGGCGACCGCCTTCTCGATCCGGCGGCGGATGACGTAGAGCTCACGCTCGAAGGTCTCCTCGTCGACGCCCTTCTTGTTGGCGATGAGGATCTGTTCGATGGCGGGGCGGGTCGCCTTGGCCTTCTGGCCGAGGCACGAGATGTCGACCGGTACCTGGCGCCAGCCATAGATGTAGTAGCCGTCGCGCAGCACCTCCTGCTCGACGATGGCGCGGCAGGTCTCCTGCCCGCCGAAGTCGGTGCGCGGCAGGAAGACCTGGCCGACGGCGATGAGCGAGCCGTCGGGCTCGTGGCCAGTGCGCCGGATCTGGTCGTGGAAGAACTCGACGGGGATCTGGGTGTAGATGCCCGCGCCGTCGCCGGTCTTGCCGTCGGCATCGACGGCGCCGCGGTGCCAGACGGCCTTGAGCGCGGTGATGCCGCTCTCGACCACGGCGCGCGAGGGCTTGCCGTCGATGGCCGCGACCATGCCGACGCCGCAGGAGGCGTGCTCGGTCTCGGGGCGGTACATCCCGCGCTGGGCGAGGTCGGC
>JBCBPG010000705.1:0-2811 GCA_039820865.1 Pseudomonadota bacterium | reverse complement strand
CGTGCTATCGCGACTGTTGTCAGTCAATCACGGCGGATATCGTGCTGTCACGGCGCAAACGCCCACTGTGCCACCGGGCGCCGCTGCGTCAGCCTGACGCCATGACCCACCGCATCGCCGCCGCCGCGGCGGATGGGGTTCCCGACACGTCCCCGGACCCCGACCGCCAGACGCCCCTCCGCCGTCCGCCGCATCGGGGCGCGCCGGACAGGCCCGCTGCCCTTCCTGGCGCCGGGCCCGCGCCCGGTCACGTGCCCGGCCCCGTGCCCGTGCCCGTCCCCGTCCACGTCCCCGGCCGGGAGGCCATCGACTTCCCCGTCCGCGGGATCGAGTGGCCGACCCTCGGCCTGATCCTCGCCGTCCATGCGGGCTGGTTCGCGGTCACGGCGGGCTGGGCGAGCCTCGGCCTCGCGGCGGTCCCGCTCCTCGCCGTCCTGCTCGCGCTCCACTCCTCGCTCCAGCACGAGGTCGTGCACGGCCACCCCTTCCGCTCGCGCGCGGGGTCCGAGGCGCTGGTCTTCCTGCCCCTCGGCCTCGCGATCCCCTATGGCCGCTTTCGCGACCTGCATCTCGACCACCACCGCGACGAGCGCCTGACCGACCCGCATGACGACCCCGAGAGCCAGTACCTGGATCCGGCGGTCTGGGACCGCCTGCCACGCGCCGTCCGCGCGATCCTCTGCGCCAACAACACGCTTGCGGGGCGCATCCTGCTCGGCCCCGCGATCGGCATGACCGCCTTCCTCGCGGCCGAGGCACGCCTCGTCGCGGGCGCCGCCCCCGGCTGGCCGCGCGTCGTCCGCGCCTGGGCGTTCCACGCGGCCGGCCTCGTCCCCGTCATCGCCTGGCTCGCCTGGACCGGGATCCCCGCGCTCACCGTGCTGGCCGGCGCCTACGGCGCGCTCTCGATCCTGCGCATCCGCACCTTTCTCGAGCACCGCGCGCACGAAAAGGCCGCCGGCCGCTCGGTCATCATCGAGGACCGCGGCCCGCTTGCCTTCCTGTTTCTCAACAACAACCTGCACGCGCTGCACCACGCGGCGCCGACGGTCGCCTGGTACCGCCTGCCCGCGCTCTGGCAGGCGCGGCGCGCGCGCGTGCTCGCCCAGAACCGCGGCTACCGCTACGCCAGCTACGCCGAGGTCTTCCGCCGCTACCTCTTCCGCCGCAAGGAGCCGGTTGCCCACCCGCTGATGGACACCCCGAGGCCCCCCACGGGTCCCGCTCAGCGCCCGGTGCCGGCGAGGTCCGCAATGCGCGACAGGAGCGCCGCCGTCGAGGCATCGGTCTCCACCGCCGCCCCCTCGGTCAGCGCCGGGATCAGCCCCTTGGCCAGCGCCTTGCCGAGCTCGACGCCCCACTGATCGTAGCTGTTCACCCCCCAGATCGCGCCCTGCACGAAGACCTTGTGCTCGAAGAGCGCGATCAGCCGGCCCAGCGTGAACGGGTCCAGCCGCCGGTACAGGATCGTCGTCGAGGGCCGGTTGCCCGGAAAGGTCCGGTGCGCCGCCAGCCGGTCGATCTCGCCCGGGCCCACGCCCGCCGCCGCCATCTCGGCGCGCACCTCACCCTCGGTCTTGCCAAAGGCAAAGGCCGCGCCCTGCGCCAGACAGTTCGCCTGCAACAGCGCATGGTGCTGGCCCAGATCCTCCCGCGCCTCGGCCGCCAGCAGGAAGTCCACCGGCACGATATCCGTCCCCTGGTGCATCAGCTGAAAGAACGAGTGCTGCGCATTCGTCCCCGGCTCGCCGAAGATCACCGGCCCCGTCGCCCGCGCCACCGGCGCCCCGTCCCGCGCGATCCGCTTGCCGTTGCTCTCCATGTCGAGCTGCTGGACATAGGCGGCGAACCGGTCCAGCCGCTGGTCATAGGGGATCAGCGCCACCGTCCCCATCCCCAGCGCGTTCCGCCGCCAGACCCCGGCCAGCGCGTAGAGCACCGGCAGGTTCGCCTCCAGCGGCGCCTCCATGAAGTGGCGGTCCATCACCGCGGCGCCCCTGAGAAACGCCCGGAACCCCTCGGCCCCGATCGCGATCGCCAGCGGCAGCCCGATCGCCGACCAGATCGAATAGCGCCCGCCCACCCAGTCGCGGAACCCGAAGACGCGGCCCGGGTCGATCCCGAAATCCGCCGTGCCGGCCAGGTTGGTCGACACCGCCGCCATCTGCGCCCCGGCCTGCCCCTCGCCCACAGCGCCCGCCAGCCAGGCTTTGGCGGAGCGCGCATTGGCCATCGTCTCCAGCGTCGTGAAGGTCTTGGAGGCCACGATCACCAGCGTCCGCGCCGGGTCGAGGCCCTTGAGCGTGTCCGTCAGATGCGCCCCGTCGACGTTCGAGACAAAGTGCACCCGCGGCCCGTCGACATCCGGCGTCAGCGCCCTGACCGCCATCGCGGGGCCGAGGTCCGAGCCGCCGATGCCGATACTGACCACGTCCGTATAGGCCCCGCCGGCGCCCGCCGCGCGCCCCGTGCGCACCGCCTCGGCAAAGGCCAGGAAGCGCTCCAGCGTCGGCGCGACCTCGTCCACGCCCTCGACCGCCGGCGCGACCGTGCCGCGCAGCGCCATGTGCAGCACCGCCCGTCCCTCGGTCAGGTTCACCGCCTCGCCCGCCGCCATCCGGTCGCGCAGCGCCTCGACGCTGGACGACCTGGCGATCGACCTCTCCAAGGAGCGGCTCGACACGGGCGCGCTGGCGGCGCTGGTGGCGCTGGCGCGGGCGGCCGGCGTCGAGGCGCTGCGCGACCGGATGGCCGCCGGCGAGGCGGTGAACCTGACCGAGGGGCGGGCGGTGCTGCACATGGCGCTGCGCG
>JBCBPG010000704.1:0-2814 GCA_039820865.1 Pseudomonadota bacterium | reverse complement strand
GCCCCAGGCCGCTGGAGGGCGAGGCGCGTGAGGCAGCGCTGGCCGAGCTCAGGGCCAGGCAGGCGGCGCTCGAGGCGATGCAGGGCGAGAGCCCGCTGATCCTGCCCATCGTCGACGCCCAGGCCGTGGCCACCATCGTCGGCGACTGGACCGGCATCCCCGTCGGCCGAATGGTCAAGGACGAGATCGCCACCGTCCTCGACCTCGGCACCCATCTGGCCAAGCGCGTGATCGGCCAGGACCACGCGATGGAGATGATCGCCAAGCGCGTCCAGACCGCCCGCGCGGGCCTCGACAACCCGTCCAAGCCGATCGGCGTCTTCATGCTCGCCGGCACCTCGGGCGTCGGCAAGACCGAGACGGCGCTGGCCCTGGCCGAGGTCCTCTACGGCGGCGAGGACAACGTGATCACCATCAACATGTCCGAGTTCCAGGAGGCCCATACCGTCTCGACGCTCAAGGGCTCGCCGCCGGGCTATGTCGGCTATGGCGAGGGCGGGGTGCTGACCGAGGCGGTGCGCCGGCGCCCCTACTCGGTCGTGCTGCTCGACGAGGTCGAGAAGGCGCATCCGGACGTGCACGAGATCTTCTTCCAGGTCTTCGACAAGGGCCGGATGGAGGATGGCGAGGGCCGGATGATCGACTTCCGGAACACGCTGATCCTGCTCACCTCGAACGTGGGCTCCGAGCTGATCATGGACATGTGCGCCGATCCCGAGCTGATGCCCGAGCCCGAAGGGATCGCCAAGGCGCTCCGCGAACCGCTGCTCAAGGTGTTCCCCGCGGCGCTGCTGGGCCGCATCGTGACCATCCCCTACTACCCGCTCAGCCCCCACATGATCGCCGAGATCACCAGGCTGCAGCTCGGCCGCATCCAGCGCCGGGTGAAGGAGGCGCATGGCGTGCCCTTCGTCTACGACGACGCGGTGGTGGACGAGATCGTCGGGCGATGCCAGGAGCTGGAATCGGGCGGGCGCATGATCGACGCCATCGTCACCAACACCATGCTGCCCGAGATCTCGGCCGAGTTCCTGCGCCGGCTGATGGCGGGCGAGACGGTGAGCCAGGTCAGGATCGGCGTCGCCGACCACGACTTCACCTACGCCTTCGACTGAGCCGATGCGCCTCCGCCCCCCTTATGCCGCAGGCGGCTCTGCCGCCGAAGGCGCCTCCGGCGCGACAGCCGACGCTGTCGCCGCCTGCGGCGCATGGCGTTCGGGGGGGCGCCTAGAGGGCGAGGCCGTGGCCGCGTCTGGCCGAGGCCTTCACGATGGGCTCGAAGATGTCGAAGAGGGTCGGGATCGGCGGCTTGATGGCGGGGCCGGTCTGTTCGGCGCGGTCGGCCAGCACCGCCGCCTCCTCGGCCGTCCGGCCGGCGAGATAGAGGCTGGGGGCCACGCGCGTGCAGCCCAGCGCCTCGGCGCGGTGGGCGAAGGCCTGGTAGGGCACGATCAGCACCGTGCCGGGCACGGCGGCCTCGCAGATCCGCGCCTCGAGCGCCGCCAGGTCCTCGCGTCGGCGCAGCGGGCGGTAGAAGTAGATCACCCCGAACTCGCCATAGTGCTCGAAGGCCAGCGCATCCTCGACCACGATCATGCAGTTGGACTGGCGCGAGCCGTCGAGCAGCCGCCCGGCGGCGGCGGCATAGCCGGGGTCGAGCTCGATGCCGAGCGCGCGGTCGAAGACCTGGCCGGCCGCCAGCACCTTGAGCCCGCCGCCGCAACCCACGTCGACGAACCAGGTCGGCCCCGCCAGGTCCTGCGCCAGCCGCAGCCGGTAGGCCGCGTGCAGATGCGCCAGGAAATCCGCGTGCGGCAGCGCGATGTCGGCGAAGGCGCCGCGGGCATGGGCGTCGGTGTCCTGCTGGGCGGGGTTCAGCACGCCCCTGAGGTCGTCGAGCAGCAGGCTCACCTGGGCGAGCTGCGTGGCCGTCGGATCCCCCTCGGCCGGCCAGTCGCGGTAGAGGGCCGTGCGCCGGACCTCGGCCTGGCGCTCGATCAGCGCGCGGACCTCCTGCCAGCGGTTCACGACCACGCGCGTCAGGCCGAAGGCGCCGATGAAGCGCGCCCAGTCCGGACTGTCGCGGCCCGGCGACGCGCCCTCCGCCTCCGCGCCCGCCTCGCGCGCGGCCGCCTGCGCGGCCATCACCTGCGGCACGGCGGCAAAGAACCGGCGGACGTCGCCGTCCATCGCCTGCACCGCGCTCCGGATCCGGGCGGTATCGCGGCGGTCGAAGGTGAGGAGATCGGCGGCGATCGCCTCGGCGCGCGCACGCATCGCGCCCGCCAGGCCGTCATGCAGGGCGCGGCATTCGGCGAGGGTGAGCGAGGTGGTCGACATGGTTGAGGTCTCCCCGATCCGGCGCCCGGAACACGACCCGGCCGCGCACAGTCTCCCCGACCGCGCCGCGGCCGCAAGCACCCTGCGCGGCGGCCGACGCAGGGGCGCGATGGGACAAAACGGTGGAGCGGCCCGTCGTTCCTCCGTAGCGTGGAAGGCACACCCATGACAGCGGAGCGGATGATGGCCTCCACCTCCAGCCCTGTGCCCGGTTCCACGGGCGGGTCGACCGCGTCGGGGTCGGGCGACGGCGGGGCCCGGCTCGCGGGCTCCAGCATCGCCTTCGGGCGCATGGGCGCATCGCCGCCCGGGCCGCGGCCGGACGGGCGGCGCCTGCGCATCGCCCTGCTCGGCGACTTCTCGGGCGGGGCCGGGCGCGGGTCGCTCGAGAGCGGCAGGGCGCTGGCGGACCGCGGGCCGATCGCGCTCGCCATCGACTGGCTCGACGACGTGATCGCGGGCTTTAGCATGGTG
>JBCBPG010000703.1:0-2819 GCA_039820865.1 Pseudomonadota bacterium | reverse complement strand
GGCGAGGGGCGCAGCGTTCGCTGAAAAGTCACCTCCTGGCGCCTATCATGACGCGGGAGGGGGCGCGCACCACGCCGTGCCGGCGAGAAGCGCGCCAACGCCGTCGATGCCGCCGGCCGCCCTGTCAGCTGCGGGGGGCTAGGCGCTGGTGGCGGGCGCGGGCGCCGCGCTCGATGGCGGCGGCGGCGAGGCGGCCGACCGAGAGGTCGTAGCGCAGCATCTCGAGGAGCTTGAGCTCGCTCATCGCCACCGTCCCGTCCGAGGCCGCCACGTCGCAGGCCAGCGCATAGGCGGTCTCGCGGAGGTGATCGGGCAGCGTCTGTTCCACCTGGTCGATCAGCTCGTCCAGACCGTCCTCGCGCTCGAGATAGTCGGCCACCAGCCCCGAGGTCGCCCGGATCCGCGCGGGATCGTAGTCCTCGAAGACCGGCAGCTGGCTGACCGTCTGGCTGATCCAGGCGAGCTCGCTGTCCGCGATGCTCTCGTCCGCTGCCGCCACGGCGATCATGACCGCCACCAGCGCGTCCTGCGGGTTGAAATCCTCGGTGCTCATCCGCCGCTCCGTCACTTGGCCCCGAGCGCTACCTAGCCGGTCGGCCGCCCGCCTGCCACCCCTCTGCGGTGCCCGGGGCATTGACGGATGCGCGAGCGCGCGTCACCACCCGACCGCGCCGACGGCCACCGGGCCGCCGCGTGCCCCGACCGCCCCCGACCGCCGACCGACAGGCCGAGGAGAGACGCCATGACCGAGACCGAGCTCCGCACCGCCGCCCTCGAGGCGCGCGCCTGGCCGTTCGAGGAGGCGCGCAAGATCCTGAAACGGCTGGGCGGCAAGGATCCGGAGAAGGGCTACGTGCTGTTCGAGACGGGCTATGGCCCCTCGGGCCTGCCCCATCTCGGCACCTTTGGCGAGGTCGCACGGACCACCATGGTCCGCCGCGCCTTCGAGGCGATGTGCGACATCCCGACCCGGCTGATCGCGTTCTCGGACGACATGGATGGCCTGCGCAAGGTGCCCGCCAACGTCCCCAACCGCGAGGCGCTGGCCGAGGACCTGCACCTGCCGCTGACGCGCGTGCGCGACCCCTTCGGCACGCATGACAGCTTCGGTGCGCACAACAACGCGCGGCTGCGCGCCTTTCTCGACCAGTTCGGCTTCGAGTACGAGTTCGCCTCCTCGACCGACTACTACCGCGAGGGCCGCTTCGACGCGGCGCTGGTGACGGCGCTCGAACGCTTCGACAAGATTATGGCCATCATGCTGCCGACCCTGGGGGCCGAGCGGCAGGCGACCTATTCGCCCTTCCTGCCCGTCAGCCCCAAGACCGGCCATGTCCTCCAGGTGCCCACGCTCGAGCGCAACGTGGCCAGGGGCACCATCGTCTACGAGGAGCCCGACGGCGAGCGCCTCGAGGTCCCCGTCACCGGCGGCCACGTCAAGATGCAGTGGAAGCCCGACTGGGCGATGCGCTGGGCCGCCCTCGGCGTCGATTACGAGATGTCGGGCAAGGACCTGATCGACAGCGTGACGCAGAGCTCCAAGATCTGCCGCGCGCTCGGCGCCCCCGCGCCCGAGGGCTTCAACTACGAGCTCTTCCTCGACGAGAAGGGCGAGAAGATCTCCAAGTCCAAGGGCAACGGCCTCTCGATCGAGGAATGGCTCGCCTATGCGAGCCCCGAGAGCCTGTCGCTCTTCATGTTCCAGAAGCCCAAGACCGCCAAGCGGCTGCACTGGGACGTGATCCCCAAGACGGTGGACGAGTACCAGCAGCACCTCCGCGCCTATCCCGCCCAGGACACGGCCAGGCGGCTGGCCAACCCCGCCTGGCACATCCATGGGCCGACGGTGCCGGAGAGCCAGATGGCGGTGCCCTTCTCGATGCTGCTGACGCTGGCCTCGGCGGCGTCCGCGCATGACAAGGCGATGCTCTGGGGCTTCATCCGCCGCTATGCGCCGGACGCGACGCCCGAGACGCATCCAGACCTGGATGCGGCTGCCGGTCATGCCGTGCGCTACTTCCAGGACAAGGTGGCGCCGACCAAGACCTTCCGTGCGCCCTCGCCCAGGGAGCGGGCGGCGCTGGAGGATCTGGCCGCGCGCCTCCGCGCCACCGGTGAGACCGAGGCGGAGGCGCTGCAGGACATCGTCTTCGCCGTCGGCAACGAGCACGGGTTCGAGCCCCTGCGCGACTGGTTCAAGGCGATCTACGAGGTGCTGCTGGGCGCCAGCCAGGGCCCGCGCTTCGGCGGGTTCATCGCGCTCTACGGCGTGGCCGAGACGGTGGCGATGATCGAGACGGCGCTCCGCGGCCGGGCGGCGTGAGCGCATGAAAAAGGGCGGGCGTCCATCGCCCGCCCCAGGTGCGCAGGGCCGAGGCCCCGCGGCGGGTCAGGCGGGCACATAGCCCTGGGGGATCGCCAGTGCGCCGCCACGACCGCGGTTGAGCGGTAGGCCAAACCGCTCCGGCATGGCGTTGAGAAACACCTCCGGTACGAGGCTAACGCGCCCGGCAGGCTCGAGGTTCCGCGGCGCGCCCGCGGCGTCGAAGAAGGCGTCCCACTGCGTCGCCGGATCCAGCGCCACGGTGCCGTCCAGCCAGAGCCACTGCGCCAGCCGCGCCGCCGCCGTCCCCCCCATCAGCACCGCGCCCGAGAGATCGGCCAGCGCCGGGCGGGCGGCGACGGGCTGGGAGTAGACCTCGGCCCCGTCGACCCAGAGGCTGACCGTGCGCCCGCCGGTCAGCCCGCCGGCCAGATCGACCGCCAGCATGACCGAGACGAAGGACCCCTCGGCCGCCAGCCCGTCGAGCGTGGTGTCC
>JBCBPG010000702.1:0-2822 GCA_039820865.1 Pseudomonadota bacterium | reverse complement strand
CTGGGACGAGACCGCGGTGCCCGAGTTCAACACGCTCGCCGTCCACTGCCTGGCCGGCGAGGGCGCGATGCTGGCGCCGCGGGTCGCGGGGCTGGCCGACGATCTCTTCACCGGCGACGGCACGATGACCACGCGCGAGGTGCGCGCGGCCACGCTGGCGCGGCTGATGCCGATGCCGCAGGCGCTGCTCTGGGACGTGGGCGCGGGCTGCGGCTCGGTCGCGGTCGAGTGGATGCGCGCGGCCCGCGGCGCCCATGCCATCGCCATCGAGCCCCGCGCCGATCGCCGCGCCCATGCCGCGGCCAACGCCATCGCCCTCGGCACGCCCCGCCTCGACATCCGCGACGGCCGCGCGCCCGGGGCGCTCGACGGCCTGCCCGCACCCGACGCCGTCTTCATCGGCGGCGGGCTCTCGGCCGAGACGGTCGAGGTGGCCTGGACGGCGATGAAACCCCATGGCCGGCTGGTCGCCAACGCCGTGACGCTGGAGAGCGAGGCGATGCTGCTCGCCCTCCACGCCGCGCGGGGGGGCGAGCTCGTGCGCCTGCAGGTCAGCCGGGCCGAACCCGTCGGCACCCGCACCGGCTGGCGCCCCGCGATGGCCGTCACCCAGTGGAGCCTCGTCAAGCGATGAGCGGCACGCTCTACGGTGTCGGCGTCGGCCCGGGCGATCCCGAGCTCATGACGCTGAAGGCGCATCGCCTGATCGCCGCCGCCCCGGTGATCGCCTATCCCGCACCCGACACGGGCGAGAGCTTCGCGCGCCGCATCGCCGCCGGTGCGATCCCCGCCACGGCCGAGGAGATCGCGATCCGCATCCCCATGCGCCCCGACCGGATGCCCGCACAGGAGATCTACGACACCGCCGCCGCGACGATCGCCGAGCGGCTGGGCCGCGGGCTCGACGTCGTCGTGCTCTGCGAGGGCGATCCGTTCTTCTACGGCTCGTTCATGTATCTCTGGGCGCGGCTGGCGCGCGATCATCCCGGCATCGTGGTCCCCGGCGTCGCCTCGATCGCCGCCTGTGCCGCGGCCGCGCGCCGCCCGCTCTCGGCGCGGAACGAGGCGCTCTCGGTCCTGCCCGGCCCTCTGGACGACGCGGCGCTGGAGCGGCGGCTGGCCGAGGGGGGCGCCGCGGCGATCATGAAGGTCGGCCGCCACCTGCCGCGGCTCAGGGCGCTGATCGGGCGGCTGGGGCTCGAGGCTCGGGCCGTCTATGTCGCGCGCGCCACGCTGGGCGACGAGACGGTCCTCCCGCTTGCCGAAGCGCCAGCGGAGGCCCCCTATTTCTCGATGATCCTGATCCATGGGAGCGATCCGTATGCCAGCTGAGCCCGCGGTCGTCAGCCTCACCGCCTCGGGCGCCGGGACGGCGGGGCGCATCGCCGCCCTCATCGGCGCCCAACCCCTGCGCCTGCCGCTCGGCGAGGAGGGCGTGCCGGCCGATCTGCGCGCGCTCTTCGCCGCCGGGCGGCCGATCGTGGCGGTGATGGCGGCCGGCGTCGTGATCCGCGCGCTGGCACCCCTGATCGCGAGCAAGCGGGCCGAGCCGCCGGTCGTCGCGGTGGCCGAGGACGGGTCGTCGGCCGTGCCGCTCCTCGGCGGTCACCGGGGTGCCAACGACCTGGCGCGGCGCATCGCCGGGGCGCTGGGCGGGGTGGCCGCGGTGACGACGGCCGGCGATCTGCGCCTCGGTGTGGCACTCGATGCGCCGCCCGCGGGCTGGCGGCTGGACAACCCGCTGGATGCCAAGCCGGCGATGGCGGGGCTCTTGGCGGGGCGGCCCGGCCGGCTTGCGGGGCATGCGCCCTGGCTGGACGCGCTGGCGGTCGAGCGCACGGCCGGCGTCGAGGGGGCCGCCGTGCTGTCGGTCGAGGGGGCCGAGCCGCTGGTCTACCGCCAGCGCCGGCTGGCGCTCGGCGTCGGCTGCGCGCGGGGCTGCGATCCGGACGAGATGGTCGCGCTGGTCCAGTCCAGCCTCGCCGAGGCGGGGCTGGCGGCCGGCGCCGTGGCGGGGGTCTTCTCGCTCGACCTCAAGGCCGACGAGGCCGCGGTCCATGCCCTGGCTGCCAATCTCGACGCCCCGGCCCGGTTCTTCGACGCAGCGACGATCGAGGCCGTGGCGCCGCGACTTGCCACCCCCTCGGCCACCGTCTTCGCCGAGGTCGGCTGCCATGGCGTGGCCGAGGGCGCGGCGCTGGTCGCGGCCGGCCCATCGGCCGCGCTGACGCTGGCGAAACGCAAGTCCGCCAACGCCACCTGCGCCGTCGCCGGGATCCTGGCCCCTGAGGACTGGACCCCGCCCGGCCGGCCCCGCGGGCGCCTCGCGGTCGTGGGCATCGGGCCGGGGGGCGCCGAGACGCGCACGCCCGAGGTCTCGCGCCTGGTCGCCGAGGCCGAAGACCTCGTGGGCTACGGCCTCTATCTCGACCTGCTGGGCCCGCTCGCGGCCGCCACCCCGCGCCACGACTTCCCCCTCGGCGGCGAGGAGGCGCGGTGTCGCCATGCGCTGGAGCTGGCGGGCGAGGGGCGGCGCGTCGCGCTGGTCTGCTCGGGCGATGGCGGGATCTATGCGATGGGCGCGCTGGTCATGGAGCTGATCGCCCGCGGTGACGGGCCCAATGGCGTCTCGCCGGCCGCGCGCCGGGTCGAGGTGGTCAACGCGCCGGGCGTCTCGGCAATGCAGGTTGCCTCGGCCCGGGCGGGGGCGCTCCTCGGCCACGACTTCTGCGCCATCTCGCTCTCGGACCTGCTGACCGAGCGCGACACGATCCTGAGGCGCGTCCGCGCGGCCGCCGTGGGCGACTTCGCCATCGCCTTCT
>JBCBPG010000701.1:0-2826 GCA_039820865.1 Pseudomonadota bacterium | reverse complement strand
TGTCGATCGTCCGCGCCCCCTCCGGCACCTCGAGCGCCTCGCCCCCCCGGAAGAGCCGCACGCCCCCGTCCCCGTCCTCCCGACGCCAGCCGACCTCGAAGCCCCGATCGGTGAGGATCTCGATCAGCACCGCGGTCCGCCAGTCGGGAAACACCTCGTCGACGACGATCTGGATCCGCTCGCCCCCGGCCGGGCCGCGATCGGGCGCGGGCAGGCGCGACAGTCGGT
Source organism: Pseudomonadota bacterium (assembly GCA_039820865.1). Taxonomy (GTDB): domain Bacteria; phylum Pseudomonadota; class Alphaproteobacteria; order Rhodobacterales; family Rhodobacteraceae; genus Thermohalobaculum. The sequence continues at coordinate 2,598 of JBCBPG010000701.1, read as the reverse complement.
CGAGGAGGCTGCCGAGGCGCGAGATGTCCCCGCTGTTCAGGGCGCCGCCAAAGGCGACGTGTCCGCCGATCAGCACCTGGAACCGCGGCCCGTCGAGCGCCGCGCCGTCGTAGCCGACCGTGCGGCGCACGACGAGCGGCAGTGACCGCGCGGCGAAGGCCGTGGCGAGCGCGTCGAAGACCGTGTCGTCGACCGTCCCGGGCAGGCGCAGCACCACGCCCCGGTCCATGTCCCGCACCGCCCCGACCAGCGGGCCGGCTGCTGCGTCGCGCGCCCGCAGGATCGCGTCGCGGAATGTCTCGCGCGGGACCAGCGCCACCGCCTCGGGCGCGCTGAACATCATGTCGCACCGGTTGATGTCGCGCACCCACAGGCAGGCGGCATCGCTGTAGGGGCGCATCAGGCGCCGCGCCTCGAGGAACGCGCCGCGATAGTCCCAGTAGGCCTTGGCGAGCCTGGCGCAGGGCACCTCCTGCACCCGCCGGCGCGCCTGGAAGAGCGCCTTCAGGGCCTGCACCGTGACGCCGTCCATCTGCGCGAGCACCCGGTCGATCACCGCCTCGACCGCCGGCCAGTCGGTCGCGCCGGCATGGCGACGGATCAGCGACGAGATGGTGCGGTCGAGGTTGCCGTTGCCGACCGCGCGATGGGATTCGAAGGCGCTCAGCATGACATCGGCGCGGTGGGCGCCCGGCCCCTTGGTCTCGCAGAACGCCGAGCTGCGCACCCCCTGGATGCGAAAGAAGGTCTCGTGGCGCGACCGCAGCGCCCTGTCGTCGGAACCGTAGGCGGCGACGCCCAGCCGCAGATAGCCGGCATAGTCCTCGACAGGCGGCGTCTGCGCCTCGGCGGGGAAGGCCATGGCGACCAGCGTCGCAACGAGGGTCGGGAGGCGGGAGACACGGGCAAGCAACGTAACGCTCCTCTCGGAACAACACCTCCCCGACCCATACACCACCCTGCGATGCGCGTGCAGCGACGCTCAGGCCGGCGGGGCGTGAAAGACCCGCGCGCAGGCGGCCCATGCGGCCTCGAGCGTCGCGACCTGCGCCGCCCCGATGCCGGCGATCAGCAGGCCCGAGCCGACCATCCCCCGCGCGGGCCGGTCGACGAGATGCACCTCGTGGCGCAGACACGCGCCGCCGATCGCGACGGGGCCGAGCGTGTCGACCACCGCCTCGGCCATCGCCTCGTGGCGCCCCGCCGGCAGCAGCGGATACCACGCCATGACAATCCCCTCGCGCCACCGGGCGCGCGCGGTGATCACCGTCTCTGCGACCCAGCCATACTCGTCCTTGACCTCGTAGGAGGGATCGACCAGCGCCAGCCCCGGCCGCTTGCCGGGCGCGATCCGGCGCAGCGCCTCGTGCCCGTCGGTCCGCTCGACCCTGACCTGCGGCCCGTCCCGACCGCGCCCGCGCGCATCCAGCCGCTGGCGCGCCGCCATCAGCGCCGCGTGCTCGGCCGGGTGGCGTTCGTGCAGGATCAGCCGGTCGCCCGCGTCGAGCAGGCTGGCCGCCACCGCGGGCGAGCCCGGATAGGCTGCCGACCCGTCGCGCGCCCGCAGCCGCGTCAGCACCCGCCAGAACGGCCCCGCGGGCGGCCCCTCCGGCATCGCCTCGACCAGCCGGCCGAGCCCTGCCGCCGCCTCCCCCGTCTTGACCGCCTCGGCCGCGTCGAGGTCATAGAGCCCCCGCCCCGCGAAGGCATCGACACAGAGCGCGCCCCGCCCCGCCATGGGCGCCAGCAGCACCCCGAGCGCCACGTGCTTGTGCAGGTCGGCCGCGTTGGCGGCATGATAGGCGTGCTGGTAGGAGAGCATGAGCCTGCGTATCGCGCGGGGCGCCGGCCTGTCGACCGGCAGCGGGCTGGAGAGACGCCATCAGGGGAGCGCAGAATGGCGGAGGAGGTGCGGGACATCGCGGGCCGCCCCTGGCCGACCAGCCCGTTCGCGCCGATCGTCGACCAAGCCTATCGCGTCTTCGACTATCCCACGCCTCTGACGACCGGCGTCTGCGACTGCTGCACCGACCGACGCCTGATGCGCGAGCTCCTGACCCTCGACCGCCGCACGATCGGGGTCGAACACTTCCGGGACTGGTACGACGGTGCCGGGGACCCGCCCCACGAGACATGGGGCTACTTCCTTCCGCGCATCCTCGAACTGCTGGCGCAGGGCCATAGGCTCGCGGGCCTCAACGACTACGTGCTACAGCGCGGTCCGACCGGTGTGCCGTCGGCATGGTCCGGCGCGGAGTGGCGCCTGCTCGACGCCTGGCAGCGTGCCTACATCGACGCCCTGCCGTTGCAGGCGCGGATCCGGCTGGACGACGCGCTGACGATGCTCGTGCTCGGTGGCTGGCCGCTCGACGCGCTGACGCCACAGCTCCTCACCTGGCCCGACGAAGCGCTGATCGACACGCTCTGGCGTGAATGGTGTCTGCCGGGCCACGAGCCCGAGATCACGGCCTGGGGCCTGTGGGACGACGAGGAGGAGGCGGCGCTGCTGGCCTTCTATCGCTCGGACCCGCTGGCCTGGCGCATCGTGTGCTTTGCCCTCGCCGGGACCGACTCACCGGCAAGCGTGGCAAGGGCCCG
>JBCBPG010000700.1:0-2829 GCA_039820865.1 Pseudomonadota bacterium | reverse complement strand
GTCTCGCCACCGCCTATCGCTGGAGCCACGAGGCCATCCTCGCGCTCCCGCGGGGCGAGCGGCAGGGCTATGTCCGCCTGATCCTCGAGGCCTGGGGCCATGCCGCCGGTACCGGCCGGCCGGCCGCCGCGGGCCTGCCCGGGCTGAGGGCGGCCTCGTGAGCGCGCCCCGCCAGGACGGCCGCCGCCGCCGCTGCCTGCGGAAGGGGCAGCCATGAGCGTCGGCTTCCTCGCCCGCCTTGCCCGCGCCGAGGCCCCGCCGGGCGCCCCCCCGGCGGGGCCGGGCAATGGTGCCGCCGGCGGGCCGGGCGGTGGTACCGGTGACGCGGCACCGGTCGGGGGCGGTGCGCAGGTCCCGCCGCCCCTGCGCCCGGTCCTGCGCGAGACCTCACCCGTCTTCGCCCTCGACCCCGCGCTCTGGTCCGATGTCGGTGGCGATGACGGCGCGGCGGACGCAACGCCCCGGGCCGCACCCCCGCCGCCGCCTGCCATGCCCCCCGGCGCCGTGCCGGCGGCGGCGCCCGCCACGCCCCCCCGGCCCGCGGCGCGCCAGGCCGACCCGCACCCCGCCGGTCCCGGACAGGCCGACGCGCCGGCGCCGCCAGCGCTGACGCCCGTCGCCTCAGCCCGCCCGCCGCTCCCGGTCGAAGGGACGGGCGCCCCATCGCCGGACGCCCCCGCGCCCGCTGCGGTCGTGGCGCAAACCGCCACCCGCGAGGTCGCCGCCCTGGCGCCACCCGCGCCTGCGCCCGCCAGCGGCCCGGCCGATGCCCCCACGGCCGGCCGCCCGGCAATCGTCGCGCCCGTCGCACCGATCCCAGTGGCCCCCGTCCCATTGCCCCCCGTCATCGAGGCCGGGCTGCCGGCACCCCGGGCACAGCCGCAGCCGGTCGGTCAGGGTCGCGGTGAGGCGCCCGCCGCCACCGGCCCCGCGGATGCCGACCGCGCCACGCCCGGCCCGCTCGCACCCCCGGCGCCCGTCGCCGCAACGCCCGGGCCCCGCGTCGCGCCGGCGCCGGAAGGCCGGGAGCCCGCCACGGCCGCCCTGCGCCCCCGCGCGAGCGCGGCGGCCCTGGCGCTGCCCGCCGCCCCGGCCGCGCCGTCCGGCGCCGTCGAGGGGCCCAGGGTCGAGATCGGGCGCCTCGTCGTCGAGGTCATGCGCGAGGCGCCGGAGCCGCAGGCGAAGGCCCCGCCACCCGCACCGCGCACGGCCGAGCAGGCCTCCTCGATCGGGCCGATCGGCGATCTCGCCTCGGGGCTGCGCCGTTTCGGCCGCGGCCGGTGGAGGGGCTGATGGCGCTCCAGGACCTCTCGCGCGTGACGACCATCCTCACCGATGCGGTGCGCACCAACATCGCCGAGCGGCTGGAGCCCAGCCTCGCGCCCAGTCTCAGCGTCACCAGCCTGCCGCCCGAGCGCGCGATCGGCGAGGACAACACCGTCAACATCTTCCTCTACCACCTGGCCGAGGACCAGCAGCGGCGGAACCTGCCCGGCAACCGCAGCGACCTGGCGCCGGCGGCGACCAAGCCGATGTCGCTGGTGCTCCACTACATCCTCACCACCCATCACGGGGCCGAGGGCATGTTCGACACGGCGATCGAGCAGCGGCTGATGGGCTACGCGCTCAAGACCTTCCACGACTACCCGATCATCGACGACGACACGCGGATCGGCACGGTGGCGCTGATGCCGGCCGACCTGGCGGGGGGCGAGAACCGGCTGGAGATCGCCTTGCGCCATCTCGAGCCGGAGGAGGCGGTCGCCTACTGGTCGGCCGAGCAGGCGCTGACGACCCGGCTCTCGGCCTATCTCGACGTCCGCTACGCCATGCTCCAGCCCGAGCCGCCGCGCCGCCTGCCGGGGATCGTGCTCAGCCTCGGCACCTTCGTCGTCGACATCGCCTCGCCCCAGGTCGCGGCCACCCGCTCGGTGCTGGCGTTCACCCTGCCCGCGATCGCCGGCGGGGGCGCGCAGTCCCTCGACGCCTCGCCCGCCCGCACCGGCCCGCCGGTCGCCGCCCTGCCCGAGAGCAACCGCCTGACGCTCGAGGGCACGGGGCTCGCGATCGGGCAGAGCCGCGTGCTGCTCCTCTCCAACCCCCGCTGGCGGATCCGCGCGCCCGCGCTCGCGCAGGTGCCGCTCGACCCCGACCTCGCGGGCAACCTGCCGCGCGACTGGGCGGTGACGGTGGCGGGTGGCGCGGTCGAGGTCGTCACCGACACCGCGCTCGATGCCCAGCTGCCGGACGGCGGCACGGTGACCCTGCCGGTCGAACCCGGGATCTACACCGCCGCGCTTTCCGTGGTGAAGGACAGCGCGATCCAGTTCGGCCGGACCAAGCTGATCACCGACCGCTCCAACGCCGTCACCTTTTCGGTGATCCCCCGCATCGCGGGCGTGGCGGTCCAGAACGCGGCACAGAACGTCGTGCGCATCACGCTCGATCCCTCGGTCGACCTGACGCCCGCGACGGGGCCGGGCCTGCCGGGCGATCTCGACATCCTCGTGGTGGTGGACGGCCGCGGCTACGACCGCGACGAGGATGCCAGCCTCGACGAGGGCGAGTTCGCGCCCGCGGCCAACACGGTCGATGTCAGGCTCACCTTCGACCCGACGACGCCCGGCACCTATCCGGTACGCGTGATCGTCGAGGGTGCCGAGAGCCAGCCCTTCTGGTTCGAGGTGCCATGACCCGGATGGAGGACATCCCCGCCGATACCGGCGTCGCCGAGGGCGAGGCGCTGGTGGAGAGCGTTCTGGCCCGGCTCGACCGGCGCGAGGCCTGGCTGGCGAGCCTGGGCGACGCCGCGGGCCCCGCTGCCGGTCC
>JBCBPG010000699.1:0-2835 GCA_039820865.1 Pseudomonadota bacterium | reverse complement strand
TACCGCTCGGGCCGGGGCGGCCAATGGGGCCGGTGCTCCCCGGCGCGCCCGCCCGCCGCGGGCAGCGTGTGTTCCTCCGGCAGGAGTTCGGCCGCCCGCATGACGGCGTCCTCGAGGGCGCCGACCACCAGCGGACGGACGGTGCCGAGGGCCCGCCAGCGCCGGGCGTTCTCGGCCGCGTCCGGGGGCAGCGTGTCCAGCGCCGCCGGATCGCGCCCGTAGAGATAGACCTCGACCTCCCAGCCGCGCGCGTGGAGCAGGCGGGCGATGACGAAGCCGTCGCCGCCGTTGTTGCCCGGCCCGCAGAGGACGACGGCGCGGTGGGCGCCCTCGGCAAGCACGGGGCGCCAGGCGAGCACGGCATCGACCACGCCCTGCCCGGCGCGTTCCATCAGCGCGAGGCCGGTGACCTCGCCGGCGTCGATGGCGGCCTGCTCGATGGCGCGCATCTGGGCGGCGGTGAGAAGCTCGGTCATGGGCGGTCTCCGGGAGCGCTCGGGTGGCGGGGCGGCCGCTGGGCAGGCGCCCTGCCTGCGGTGCGGGGGCGGGGGCTGCAAGTCCCGGGGCGCCACCGATGGACGATGGCGATGCCCACTCACTATGCAATTGCCGCCCAGGCGTGCACTCAGTGGTGCGTCGGGGGCGGGCGTCCCGGTCCGTCCCCCTGTCGTCGCATGCCCCCGGCGGGCCGCGGCGGTGTGGCACGCTGTCTGCATCCGGGACTGGGCAAACGGGGGCTGGAGCCACCCGGACCGACGAGGAGGACGGGCATTGAAGAAGGTCGAAGCGGTCATAAAGCCGTTCAAGCTCGACGAGGTGAAGGAGGCGCTGCAGGACATCGGCATCCAGGGGCTCTCGGTGCTCGAGGCCAAGGGGTTCGGGCGCCAGAAGGGCCACACCGAACTCTACCGCGGCGCCGAGTACGTCGTCGACTTCCTGCCCAAGGTGAAAGTCGAGCTGGTGGTCGCCGACGACCAGGTCGACCAGGTCGTCGAGGCGATCGTCGCGGCCGCCAAGACCGGCAAGATCGGCGATGGCAAGATCTTCGTGAGCAGCGTCGAGAGCGCCGTGCGCATCCGCACGGGCGAAGAGGGCTCGGACGCCCTCTGACGCGCCCTGACCTCCCCTCGCGCCGGCGGCGCCCGCCGCCCGGCCCCCCCACCCAAGACACGCCACCCAGAACGAAGGGACGAGACTAGATGACCACAGCAGCCGAACTCGCCAAGCGCATCAAGGATGAAGACATCGCCTATGTCGACCTGCGCTTCACCGACCCGCGCGGCAAGATGCAGCATGTCACCGCGATCAGCGACATCGTCGACGAGGACTGGTTCGGCGAAGGCTGGATGTTCGACGGCTCGTCGATTGCCGGCTGGAAGTCGATCGACAAGTCGGACATGAAGCTGATGCCCGACCTCGAGAGCGCGATGATCGACCCGTTCTACGCGGAAAAGACGATGTCGCTGTTCTGCACCGTCGTCGAGCCGGACACGGGCGAGCTGTACGAGCGTGACCCGCGCGCGACCGCGATCAAGGCCGAGCAGTACCTCGTCTCGTCGGGCATCGGCGACAAGAGCTTCTGGGGCCCCGAGGCCGAGTTCTTCCTGTTCGACGACGTGCGCTTCAAGGTCGACATCAACGGCGTCGCCTACGAGGTCGATGCCCAGGACGCGAGCTGGAACTCGGCGACCGAGTACGAGGCCGGCAACATGGGCCACCGCCCGGGCGTCAAGGGCGGCTACTTCCCGGTGAACCCGGTCGATGCCGGCCAGGACATCCGCTCGGAGATGCTGTCGACCATGAAGCGCGTCGGCATGGACGTCGACAAGCACCACCACGAGGTGGCGTCGTGCCAGCACGAGCTCGGCCTCGTCTTCGGCTCGCTGACCTACCAGGCCGACATGCTGCAGATGTACAAGTACATCATCCACAACGTGGCGCATGCCTACGGCAAGTCGGCGACCTTCATGCCGAAGCCGATCAAGGGCGACAACGGCACCGGCATGCACGTCAACCAGTCGATCTGGAAGGACGGCAAGCCGCTCTTCGCGGGCGGCGGCTATGCCGACCTGTCGGACGAGGCGCTCTACTACATCGGCGGTGTGCTCAAGCACGCGAAGGCGCTGAACGCCTTCACGAACCCGTCGACCAACTCCTACAAGCGCCTGATCCCGGGCTTCGAGGCGCCGGTGCTGCTCGCCTACTCGGCGCGCAACCGCTCGGCCTCGGTGCGCATTCCCTGGACCGAGAGCCCGAAGGCCAAGCGCATCGAGACGCGCTTCCCGGATCCGTCGTGCAACCCCTACCTCTGCTTCGCGGCGCTGCTGATGGCGGGCCTCGACGGCATCGAGAACAAGATCCATCCCGGCGACGCGGCCGAGAAGGACCTCTACGACCTGCCGCCCGAGGAACTGGCCGGCATCCCGACCGTCTGCGGGTCGCTCCGCGAGGCGATCGGCGCGCTCGAGGCCGACCACGCCTTCCTGCTCAAGGGCGACGTGTTCACCAAGGACCAGCTCGAGGGCTACATGGATCTCAAGTGGGAGGAGGTGTACAACTACGAGCACACCCCCCACCCCGTCGAGTTCGAGATGTACTACAGCTGCTGATCGGCCGATTGCCGATGGCAACGAGGGGGCCCCGCCGCGGGCCCCCTCTTTCGTCCGGCCCCCTTTTTCGTTCGGCCGCCGTCTCGCGGACAGCCTGGCTCAGTTGCCCGTGGCCTCGGTGGTGGCATCCTCGATCGCGCCCTCGACGGCGGCCGAACGAAAAAGGGGGCCGAACGAAAAAGGGGGCCGAACGAAAAAGGGGGCCGGACGAAAAAGGGGGCCCGCG
>JBCBPG010000698.1:0-2837 GCA_039820865.1 Pseudomonadota bacterium | reverse complement strand
CGTTGTCGAAGCGCACGCGGTCGGTGGCGATCTCCAGCACCGGGGCGCCGTCTACCAGCGTCGCGTCGCCCGCGTTCAGCGTGAAGCGCTGACCGTCGATCTCGCTCCGCCGTGTCTGGTTGTCCTGATCCGGAATGACGACCCGGCGGGCCGGGGTCTGACTGTTGTCCATCGTTTCGCTCTCCACTCGAACGCCGACCGCCTTCGGCCCGGCAGGGGTGTCGACGCGGCGCGAGTGACCGGGTGCTCCCGGCGCGGGCGATGTCGGCAGTACGCACCGAGGAGCACACGCGCCGATCGCCAGACCACCGTCCGTTCGACGCGCTGCCATCTATCGGCGAATGTACTCGTGGGGAACGAACAGAAATGAATACGGCTCAGTCGAAAATTTAGGTGAATAACTCGAACCTTCTCATGGTTTCAATTTGGCATGGGAGATATTTTCACATCAGCGTTATTCACATTATGAAACCGCTTTTGGCGATCATATTCAATCACGAAGCAGCGAGCACCTGCAATGATGGCCGACAGGCACCTTCTGAACGCTCTCGCCAGGTGTACTGACCGGAGGTCGGGCAGGCGGCGGGCGCCCGGGCAGCTCGGAGATCGGACATGGGTGAGAACGGCATGCGCCCGCTCGGCTTCGCGCACCTCGCGCAGAACTGGGACAGCTACCGGTACTTTCTGACGGTCGCGCGCTGCGGCAGCCTCACGGCGGCCGCCAGGCTGCTCGGCGAGAGCCAGCCCACGGTCGGGCGCAAGGTGCGCGACCTGGAGACGGCGCTCGAGACCCTGCTGCTCGAACGGACGGCGGGCGGGATGGAGCTGACGGCGGCCGGCGAGCGCATCCTCGAGCATGTCGAGCGGATCGAACTCGAGACCCGCTGGATCGGCGACAAGATGCGAGGCGACGACAGCCGGCCCGAGGGCAGCGTGGTCGTCACCTCGCCGGAAGGCTTCGGCCTGACCACGCTGGTGCCGCATCTCGACCGCTTCCACGCGCGCTACCCGGAGATCGACCTCGAACTGCGCCTCTGCACCTCCAAGCTCAAGCTCACCCAGCGCGAGGCCGACATCGCCGTGCGCATCGGCGATCCGCTGCATCATTCGCTGGTCGGCCGGCGGTTGGGCGTGGTGCGCTTCGCCTTCGCCGCCAGCGAGGGCTATCTCGCGCGGCGCGGCACGCCCGGGACACTCGACGACCTGGCGGGTCACGACCTGATCGACGCGACGCAGGCGCATCTGCTCCAGGCGGCGTTCCTGCGCCAGTGCGTCCCCGATGCGCGCCGGGTGATCCGCACCGACAGCCTGACCGCGCAGATGCGCGCGGCCGAATGCGGCCTCGGGGTGGCGCTGTTGCCCTGCTATCTCGCGCGCACCTCGCCACGGCTCCGCCGCGTCCTGCCCGACGCCCTGACGCCGGTGTCGGATGTCTGGGTACTGACCCGTCCGGACCTGCGGGACCTCGCCCGGGTGCGCGTCGTGGCCGAGTTCCTGACGGCGATCGTCAGGCAGGCGCTGGACCGTGAGGTGCCGCTAGAGGCGGGCGTCTAGCTCGGCCGCGACATCGTCGAGGAGGGCGACGTCGTCGCCGCCGATCAGCAGGTAGCCGTATCCGTCCGCCGCCCAGGTGACCGCCGCCATCCCCTCGAGCACGGCCACACGGCGCGCCCGCGCGCCGTCTTCCACGCCCCGCAGGATGCAGAGCGCGACCGGCACGTCGCCGGCCAGATAGGCGATCTGCGCCAGCGGGCGGTCGGCGAGACCGAGGATCTGGGCGCGCCTGAGCGTGAGGCCCTCGACCCCGGCCAGGACATCCATCGGCAGCGGCCGGCCGAGGGCGTCGCCGACCCGCGCCACCTGCCGCGCGAGGCGCCCTGGCGAGGCGTCGACCGCGCTCAGCGTCTCGGTGGTGTAGAGGACGTGATAGGCCGCCGCGTGGTCCTGCCACCCCGTCTCGGCCGGACCCGCCGCCAGCCCGCCGAGGGCGATGCCGGCCCCCAACGACGCGGCGATCGCCGCACCCTGCAGCCAGGGGCGCCGGCGGCGGGCACGCGCCGCGTCGGCCATCGCCGCGAGGCGCGCCGCCCCGGGCGGGGCGGGCGCCGCGTGCAGCAGCGTGTCGAAGGCGTCCTTCAGCGCCCCGCGGTCGAGATCGAGCGCCGCCAGCCGTGTCCGCAGCGCCGGCTCCCGCGCCAGGCGCGCGGCGAGCGCGAGGCGCGCGGCCCCTCCGGTCTCGCCATCGAGAAAGGCCGTCAGCTCCTCGTCCGGGACGTGCCCCCGCTCCGTCATGACGCCCCTCCCACCGTCCTAGCGATGCACCCGTGCGATGCTGGCCCGCGCCGCGGCAAGGCGGCTCATGACCGTACCGATCGGGATCGCCAGCAGTTCGGCGGCCTCGCGATAGGTGTAGCCCTCGACATAGACCAGCAGCACCGTCTCCCGCTGCGCCGGCGGCAATGCCATCACCGAGGCAAACACCTCCCCGGCGACAATGGTCGACACCACGTCCGGTCTTCCGTCCGCCACGTCCAGCCCGGCCGGGCCGACAGCGCTCACGCCCGCCCGCTGCCGGGCGCTCCGCCGATCGTTGAGCCACAGCCGGCGCGCCAGGGTGAAGAGCCACCGGTCGAGAGGCATGCCCGGCCGGAAGGTGGCGGCATGCTCGAGCCCGCGGACCATGGTCGACTGCGCCAGGTCCGACGCGTCGTCGGCAGCGGCCGAGAGCGCGTAGCAGTAGCGCCAGACCCGGGGATAGAGCGCGCGCATCTCTCGCAGGAAGGCGGCGCGGTGAGGTTCGTCCGTCATCGGATGCCGGTCGGGTCCCTCGGCTGCTG
>JBCBPG010000697.1:0-2839 GCA_039820865.1 Pseudomonadota bacterium | reverse complement strand
GCCTCCAGCAGCGTTCGCCGAAAGGTAACGGGATCGCGGCAATCATGACGTGGGAGGGGGCGAGGTTTGGCGTCTCCGTTGGGGTCGGAAAATGCTCTAGCGGACGGCGGGAGGCCGCTGTGATCGCCCGCTTGCGCCACGTGTGGCACAAGCGGGCGGTCGGGGGCTGGCGTGGCAGGGTGATCCCGGACGGGCTGCCGGGTCGCGCGACAGGTCCTGCCCCTTGCCAGGGTCCAGCACGTGTGCGCGCAGTGTAAGCGGACCTCGGACGGCCAGGGAGACGGCGTTGGACGTCGATGGCATCTGTACGCCCATCATCACACGCCGGGGGCCTGACGGTGCCATCGACCTCGACACCTTCGCTTGTCGCGATGGCCGGTCTAGCCCGGCTCTGCGCCCCGGCCGGGGGCGGCTCGATCGCCAGCCCCCTCGGCTGCCTCGAACCTGGCGGTTGCCCGCGCGCCGTCTGCCCCCGCGGCCGCACGCTCGATCCCCCCTTCGGTGCCCGCAGCCCGGTGATCGGGGTCGTGCGCCAAGCGGCGCGCATCGCCCGTGTCGCGGTCTGCGCCAGGGTGCCGGGCCTCTTGCGCCTGATGGAGGGCGGCTGGCTAGCCACCGGCCCCGCACCGGCGATGCCGACGCGGTCGAGCGCTGCGCCACGCAGCCCGTCGCGGGCATCCTCGCCGCCATGACCCCAAGGGGCGGCCGGCTCACCGCCGAGAAGCCGGCGTTCGCCACCAGGGGCACGCTCGACCTGAGGGTGGTCGGTTGCCCTGAGCGGGGCGACACGCCCGGGGCGCCGGCCCGCGTGACGGGCGCCATCGGCCGTAGGCTCGCTGGCGATGGCTGACACCGCCGCCCCCGATTCCGTGATCCGCCGCGCCCGCCGCCTGCCGCGCGATCCGGGGATCTGCGGCTGGAACGCGCTGTTGCCCCGGCCGGCGCCAGCGCAGGTGCTCACGGACCATGTCACCGCCGACTGGCTGGTGATCGGCGCCGGCTGGGCGGGCCTGGCCGCCGCACGGCGCCTCGCCCAGATCGTCGGGCGCGACCGCATCGTCGTGCTCGAGGCCGGGCGCGTCGGCGACGGGCCGGCCGGGCGCAATTCCGGCTTCATGATAGACCTGCCGCACAAGCTCCAGTCCGAGACCTATGCCGGCCAGGCCGAGGCCGACCGCCGCCAGACCCGGCTCAACCGCGCCGCCATCGCCTTCGCGGCCGAGGCGGCGGCGGAGTACGGCCTCGACGACGAGGCCTTCCTGCGCCCCGGCAAGGTCAACGCCGCCGCCACCGCACGGGGCATGGCGCAGAACCGCGCCTATGCCGACCATCTCGCCACGCTGGGCGAGCCGCACGCGCTGCTCGACGCCCCCGCCATGCGTGCGCTGACCGGCTCGACCTACTATCTCGGCGGCCTCTACACCCCAGGCACCGCGCTGGTGCAGCCGGCGACGTTCATGCGCGGCGTGGCGGCCGGTCTCGGCGCGCGCGTGTCGCTGCACGAGGAGAGCCCCGTCGTCGAGATCGCCCGCCGGGGGCGCGACTGGCGCGCCGCCACGCCCGCGGGCTCGGTCATCGCGCCGCGGCTCATCATGGCGGTGAACGGTCATCTCGAGAGCTTCGGCTACATGGCGCGCCGGCTGGTCCACATCCACCTCTACGCCTCGATGACCCGGGCGCTGGCGGAGGACGAGATCCGTGCGATCGGCGGCGAGCCCCGCTGGGGCCTGACACCGGCCGACCCCGCCGGCAGCACCGTCCGCCGGGTCGAGGGTACGGGCGGCACGCGGCTCGTCATGCGCAACAGCATGACCTACGACCCGGGGCTCGAGACCAGCGAGGCCCGGGTGGCGCGTCTCGGGCGCCGCCACGACGCATGTCTCGCCGCGCGTTTCCCCGCGCTCGCCGGCGTCGGGATGGCCTATCGCTGGGGCGGGCGCCTCTGCCTCAGCCTCAACGACGCGCCCGTCTTCGGCGAGATCGAGGAGGGCGTCTTCTCGGCCTGCGTCCAGAACGGCCTCGGCACGACCAAGGGCACGATCGCCGGCAAGCTGGCCGCCGACCTCGCCGCGCAGGGCGGCGACCCGCTGGTCGCCGACCTCCTGGCCGAGGCGCGGCCCTCGCGCCTCCCCCCCGAACCCCTCGCCACCCTCGGCGCCCTCGCCACCACGCGCCTGCGCACCTGGCGGGCGGGGCGGGAGGTGTAGCCACCTCGATACGCCGCAAGGGCGTCACTGGGCCCAGGGTAGTCTGCGTGTGCGGTGAGTTTGGCGCCGAGCCTATTGTGATGGGCGCAAGATGCTGAAAAAATCTTCCGGTGCTCTTTCAAAATTCACAAAGTGACGATTTATCGGGTGATGTGGTTGTCGAAATACCTCAAAATTACTGCAACACTTCTTGTTGTTTCTGATCTTTTATGCCTTTTCGGTGGTGGTGAAGTTCTGGTGAATGGTTCTGTGTCTGCGGCTAAGAAATTCTACATATCATAAGTCGTGATAGGCCTCACATTTGTTGGATTAGGAGCGTCGACGCCAGAATTGATGACCAGCATTCAGGCTGCGCTGACCGGTTCATCAGGCATTAAAGTTGCAAAGGTTGTCGGAAGCAATATCGGAAACATTCTCCTTATCCTTGGCGTCACGGCGATGATTGCCCCGATCTCGGTCAGTCCAAAGGCTTTCGGGCGAGATGGCGCCGTGGTGGTCATGGCCACACTCCTATGCCTTGGCCGCCTGTCTGACCTTTGACTTCTGCTCGGAGGCGCGCTCGGGCGGAACGCCGGCGGCTAGCGTTCACGAAGGTGCAGCGAGTGCGATCCTGCGCCCGGAGAGCTCGCTCG
>JBCBPG010000696.1:0-2841 GCA_039820865.1 Pseudomonadota bacterium | reverse complement strand
GCGGGCAGGGCGCCCAGGAACGGCGCCCCCAGCGCCGCCAGGTCCGGCCAGGGCGCCAGCGCCCGCGCCCGGTCGGCCGCCGCCATCGGGAACCCCTCGACCGAGGAGAACACCAGCCGCCCCTCCGCGCCCGCCCGGGCCCAGGCCTCGAGCGTCACCAGAAACGACAGCCCCGTCCCGAAGCCCAGCTCGGCCACCTGGAACACGCCCCCCTCGCGATGCGCCCAGCGGCCGGGCAGCCCGTTGCCCGCCAGGAACACATGCGCGGTCTCCGCCCGCCCCGCGGGCCCGGCATAGTAGGGATCGTCGAACCGCCGCGACCGCGGCACCGCGCCCGCGTCCCAGTCCAGGGCCTCAGCGCTGCACATGCAGGTGGTCGTCGTGACGGGCCGCACGGCAGCCCTGGAACCGCAGCTTCGGCCCCGCCACGTCCAGGCGCCGCGCGAGATGCGGCTCGAGGAACATCCGGCCGACCCGGTCGTCGGCGGCGAGCCGCTCGACCAGCACCCTCAGCCGCGCCTCGTCCAGCGCCATCGCGGGCCAGAGCGGCTGCAGCCAGTCGAGATCCCAGCGCAGCGTCGGCCACCGGTCGGGGCAGTCGGTCGGGCCCGGCTCGAAGGCGAAATAGCCGATCGGCGAGGGCGTGGCGCCGGCCGCGTAGCCGCCCGCGTCGCGGTAGTAGAAGGCGAGATCCAGCGCCGCGCCGTCATCGTGGCTGAGATGCGGGAGCAGCGGAAAGCCGTCGACGAAGGGAAAGCTGGCGTCGAGCGCCAGCGTGACCGTGCCGGGGAACGCGGTCGCGACGTCCTCGGCCGCCGCCTCGGCCGCCGCGGCCATCACGGGATCGACAGACTGGCGGTTCAGCACGCAGTAGAGCGGCGACTGCATGCTGAGCGGCCCGTCGCCGAGGCAGGACAGCGGCACACGGCCGGCCAGCGGTGCGAGCCAGAGCGCGGCGATGCCGGCCACCGCATAGAGCATCGCGAAGCTGGCCAGCGGCCGCGGAAGGGCCCGCGAGACCAGCCATGCCACCCCGCCCAGCTGCGTCAGCACGGTGAGCAGCGTGGCGATGACGGCGTGTGCGAGCCAGCGCAAGGCGCGCTCAGAGGTCGGGGAAGAACGTGCCCTCGGGGCTCAGGGTGAAGAGCTCGCAGCCGTCGTCGGTCACGCCGATCGAGTGCTCGAACTGGGCCGAGAGCGAGCGGTCGCGGGTCACCGCGGTCCAGTTGTCCGACAGCGTCTTGGTCTGCGCGCCGCCGAGGTTCACCATGGGCTCGATGGTGAAGAACATGCCCGGCCGGATCTCGGCGCCCTCGCCGCGGCGGCCGTAATGCAGCACGTTGGGCGCGTCGTGGAACACGCGGCCGAGGCCATGGCCGCAGAAGTCGCGCACGACCGAGCAGCGCTCGCCCTCGGCATAGGTCTGGATCGCGTGGCCGATATCGCCGAAGCGCGCGCCCGGCTTGACCTCGGCGATGCCGCGCATCAGCGCCTCGTGCGTGACCTCGATCAGCCGCGCGGCCTTGCGCGGCGCCGCGCCCGCCACGTACATCCGGCTGGTGTCGCCGTGCCAGCCGTCGACGATCACGGTGACGTCGATGTTGAGGATGTCCCCGTCCTTCAGCGCCTTGGCGCCCGGGATGCCGTGGCAGACGACGTGGTTGACCGAGATGCAGCTCGAATGGCGATAGCCGCGATAGCCCAGCGTCGCCGGCACCGCGCCCGCCGCGGTGATGAACTCGTGGCAGAGGCGGTCGAGCTCGTCCGTCCGCACGCCCGGCACCACGTGCTGGCCGATCATGTCGAGACACGCCGCCGCCAGCCGACCGGCCCGGCGCATGCCCTCGAAATCCTCGGGCGCGTGCAGGCGGATCCCTTCAGGGGTGCGTGTCTCGGCTCCGGTCTTCAGTTTCGCGCTCGACGACTTGTGATCCATCACCATCAACCTCCGCGATCGGGATCGGCCGATCAAGCTCAATCCCCGCCGCATCCACACGGCAGGTGAGCGCCATGGCCTCGACCCCCGCCGCGCGCGCCCGGGCGAAGGCCGCCGCATAGGCCGGGTCGAGATCGCCCGCCAGCCGCAGCCGCGCCCCGTCGCCGCGCTGCACGATATACAGCATCCGCGCACGGTGCCCCGCCGCCGCCATGGCGGCAAGGTCGTCGAGATGCTTCGCCCCACGCGCCGTCACACTGTCCGGGAATTCGATCAGCCCGGGCTGCCGGAGCAGATGGACATTCTTCACCTCAAGGTAAAGGTCGCGTTTATCCTCTCCCGCCAGCAGGAAATCGACCCGCGAACGTTCGCGATACTTCACTTCCGCGCGATGGGTGTCGTAGCCGTCGACCCCGGGCAGGGCGCCGGCCGCCAGCGCGGCGCCCACCAGCCGGTTCGGCACCGAGGTGTCGATGCCCACCATCACCGTCCGGCCCGGCGCCAGGCCCGGATCGCCCGGGCCGCCCGCCTCCAGCTCGACCGCGCGCCAGGTGAAGGCCAGCTTGCGCTTCGGGTCGTCGTTCGGCTCGACCCAGGCGCGGATGCCGGGCAGGCCGAGGCCCATCAGGCTGCCGGTATTGGCCACATGCGCCACCACCTCGCGCCCGTCGTCGAGCACGATGTCGGCGAGGAACCGCTTGTAGCGCCGGACGAGCCGGCCGGGCACGAGAGGTCGGGCAAAGCGCATCGCCCGCCCCTAGCGCCGGCGCCCGCCGCGGGCAAGCCCGCGCGCCGACCGGGTCCCCGACCGGGGTGCCGACCGGGCCGCCGACCGGGGTGCCGCGGGGCCCGCGACGGCGGGAAAGCCCGTCGCGGGCCCCGCCCACCCACCCGCCGCGCGACGG
>JBCBPG010000695.1:0-2841 GCA_039820865.1 Pseudomonadota bacterium | reverse complement strand
GGGTACTCCTCGTCATGGACCCACTGCACCTCCTCGCGCCAGAGGATGCCGGCCTCCATCACGTTGCACTTCTCCATCGAGCAGACACGGTTGTCGCGCCGCTTGGCCAGCTCGAAGGCCGACCGTGCGACGCGGCGCACCTCGTCGGTCGTGTAGCGATGGGTGTTCACGCCCACGCGCCCGCCCTGGTTGTCGTCGTAGATCCCCCGCGGCTCGCCGAAATAGACGCCCGAGGTCAGCTCGCGCACGATGACGATGTCGAGCCCCGCGACCAGTTCGCGCTTCAGCGACGAGGCGTCGGCCATCGCATCGAAGCACTGCGCCGGGCGGATGTTGGCATAGAGGTCCATCTCCTTGCGGAGCCGCAGCAGCCCCCGCTCGGGCTTCAGCGAAAAGTCGAGCGCGTCGTATTTCGGCCCGCCCACCGCGCCCAGCAGCACCGCGTCCGCCGCCTGTGCCCTGGCCATCGTCTCGTCCGTCAGCGGCGTGGCGTGCGCGTCATAGGCCGCGCCGCCGACGAGATCCTCCTCGACCTCGAAGGCCAGACCGCGCTTGTCGGCCATCCACGCGATCACGCGCCGCACCTCGGCCATCACCTCGGGACCGATGCCGTCGCCGGGCAGGATCAGCAGTTTCATCGCGGGGCCTCCTCTCTGTCGCCGCGGCCTTGTGCGTCATTGCCCCTGCGCGGGCAAGCCGGCCCTGCTCGGCCGTCGCGCAGCGGTCGCGGCGCCGCGGCCGCCGCGCGCACGGGCCGGCACGACAGTTGCGGGTGCGGTCGCGACGGGGCAGGGTCTGTCGACACGTCAAGCGGGGGCGCCATGGCGCTGACCACACACGCAGAAAGCCTGGCCGGCAGCGGGATCGACGGCCGGGACGTGATCGACGCCCTGCCCTGGGCCGTCGCGGTCTGGGGGCCGGACGACCGGCTGCGCGCCGTCAACGCTGCGTTCGAGTCGATGTTCGGACTGGAGCGGGTCGCGACCGTCGCCGGGCTCACCATCGACGGTCTGGTCGCGGCGGCGTTCGGCGATAGGGCGGCGTTCGGCGACGGGGCGGAGACGGCGCAGCGGCTTCACCGTGCGCTCTGGTCCCCGGAGGGCGCGGCGCTGGAGCGCCACCCGCTCGAGGATGGTCGCGTGATCGAGATCCTGCGCAAGTCCACGCCGCACGGCACCACGGTCTGCGTCTTCACCGACGCCACCCGCCAGCACCGCAGCGAGGCCGCGCTCAAGCGCCAGGGCGCGCATCTCGTCACCATCCTCGAGAACATCTCCGACGGTGTCTGCCTCGTCGCCGCCGACGGCACGACGATCGCCTACAACACCCGTCTCCTGGCGATGTACCGCATCGACCCTGCCGGGGTAGAGTGGGGCATCCCGCTGGTCGAGCTCGTGGCCGCATGCGGCGATCTCGAGCCGCTGACGCCGGAGCGGCGGGCCCGGGAGCTGCGCCGCCGCGTCGATTTCGTGCGCGATCCCGCGCGCCGCTTCACCCTGCGCCACCTCTTCACCGGCGAGACCTACGAGGTTGCCAAGGAACTGACCGAGGACGGCGCCGCCATCGTCACCGTCCGCGACATCACCGAAAGCCTGCGCCAGGCCCGCGCGCTCGAGGAGGAGCGGCGCCGCGAGCGCGAGGCCAGCCAGCACAAGTCCCGCTTCATGGCGCGGATGAGCCACGAGATGCGCACGCCGCTGAACGGTGTGCTCGGCATCGCGGCCCTTCTCGACCGGTCCGATCTCGACGACGGCCAGGCGCAGCTCGTCGGCGCGATCCGCGATTCGGGCTCGGTGCTGCTGCGCCTGATCGACGACCTCCTCGATTCGACGCGCCTCGAGAACGGCGACTTCGACCTGATCGAGCGGCCCTTCGTGGTCTGCGACGTCATCCGCGAGACCGTGCGGCTGGTGCAGTCCGAGGCGCAGCGCAAGGGCCTCGTCCTGGCGAAACTGCCCTCGACCAGCTCGCGGCCGGCCGTGCTGGGCGACGCGGTGCGGCTGAAGCAGGTGCTGCTCAACCTTCTGGCCAACGCGATCAAGTTCACCGACAGCGGCAGCGTGACCATCGGGCTCGACGCCGCGCTGAGCGAGGCGGACGTGGAGGTGGCGATCTGGGTCGAGGACACCGGGATCGGCATCGACCCGGCCGATAACGAGCGCATCTTCCGCCAGTTCGAGCAGCTCGAGGACCGCGAGCGCCGGCGCGGGGGCGGCGTCGGCCTCGGCCTCTCGATCGCCGACCGGCTGGTGCGCAAGATGGGCGGGCGGATCGCGCTCCACTCGGTTCCCGGCCAGGGCAGCCGCTTCACCGTACACCTGACCCTGCCGCTGGCGCATGACCGGGTCGAGGGCAGCACGCCGCGCCCCGGCGGCGCCTAGCACGGGGATCGCACCCTCTCATCGCACCCTCCCTGCGTCAGTGTTGACCCCGAATCGCTGAACGCACGGCTAACGCGCGACGAGGGGATTGCCTCGCCCGGCCGTTGCTCCCCGTTCCTCCGTCTGATGCTGGGGTCCGGCCTAGCGAGAGGACCGGACCATGAAGCGATCGACTTCCGGCGGGGAGCCGGTCACCGCGATCCTGCGCGAGCACGGGGTGGGGGCTGGTGGGCGCCGGCGCCGCCGGGCGCGGCTGGTGAGGAAGCGCAAGAGGACCGACCGGGTCCGTCGCGAGGAGAGGCTCGTCCTGCGCCGGAGACAGGGGCGCCGGAAGGCGACCGGGACAGGCGGGCCGATCCCGGCGGCAGCGACGCCGAGTGCCCGCCGGTCGCTCGACGTCATGCACGACCAGCGCGTCAGCGGACGGCGCCTGTGCTTCCTGAGCGTCGCCGACGACGTG
>JBCBPG010000694.1:0-2852 GCA_039820865.1 Pseudomonadota bacterium | reverse complement strand
TTCCGCCATGTCCTGCCCAACGCCATGGTCGCCACGCTGACGCTGGCGCCCTTCATCCTGACGGGCTCGATCAACCTGCTCGCGGGGCTCGACTTCCTGGGCTTCGGGCTGGCCGAGGGCTATCCCTCGCTCGGCGAGCTGGCGCTCCAGGGCAAGAACTACCTCGAGAGCCCGCATCTCGGCATCACCGCCTTCGTCACCTTCGCCGTCATGCTCTCGCTGATGGTCTTCGTGTTCGAGGGCGTGCGCGACGCCTTCGACCCCAGAAAGACGTTCTCGTAATGCCGCTGCTCGAGATCGAAGACCTCACCGTCCGCTTCGCCGCCAGCCAGCGCCCGGCGGTCTCCAACGTCTCGCTGACGCTGGATGCCGGCGAGACGCTGGCCGTCGTGGGCGAGAGCGGGTCGGGCAAGTCGCTGACGGCGCTGTCCACCGTCGGCCTCCTGCCCGACGCGGCCGAGGTGACGGGCCGCGTGTCGTTCGAGGGCCGCCGTCTCGACGGCGCCGATGCCCGGACGCTGCGCGACGTGCGCGGCAACGACATCAGCTTCATCTTCCAGGAGCCGATGTCCTCGCTGAACCCGCTCCACACCATCGAGAAGCAGATCGGCGCATCGCTCCTCCTCCACCGCGGCCTGACCGGCGCGGCGGCCCGCGCGCGCACGCTCGAGCTGCTCGACATGGTCGGCATCCGCGACGCCGAAAGCCGCCTCGGCGCCTGGCCGCACCAGCTCTCGGGCGGTCAGCGCCAGCGCGTGATGATCGCCATGGCGCTCGCCAACGAGCCCCGCGTGCTGGTCGCCGACGAGCCGACCACCGCGCTCGACGTCACGATCCAGGCGCAGATCCTGCGGCTCCTGGCCGATCTCCAGCGCGAGACCGGCCTCGCGATGCTGTTCATCACCCACGACCTCAACATCGTGCGCCGCATCGCCGACCGCGTCGCGGTGATGTGCCAGGGCGAGGTGGTCGAGACCGGGCCCGCCCGCGCCGTCTTCGACGCGCCCCGGCATCCCTACACACAGAAGCTGCTCGCGGCCGAGCCCAGCGGCCATCCCGACCCCGTCCCCGCAGGCGCCGAGACGCTGGTCGAGGCCGAGGGCGTGCGCGTCTGGTTCCCCATCAAGACCGGCCTCTTCCGCCGCACCACCGGCCACGTGAAGGCCGTCACCGACATCGACGTGACGCTCCGCGCGGGCGAGACACTCGGCATCGTGGGCGAGAGCGGCTCCGGCAAGACCACGCTCGCCCAGGCGATCATGCGCCTCAACCGCGCCGAGGGCCGGATCGCCGTGCTCGGCCAGGACGTCGCGACGATGCCCACCGGCCAGCTCCGCGCGCTCAGGCGCGACATGCAGGTCGTCTTCCAGGACCCCTATGGCTCGCTCAGCCCGCGCATGAGCGTGGCCGAGATCGTGGCCGAGGGTCTGGGCGTCCACGGCCTGCGCGAGCCGGGGATCGGTCCGCGCGAAGCGGTGGCGGCCCAGCTCGCCGAGGTCGGCCTCGACCCCGCGACCATGGACCGCTACCCGCACGAGTTCTCCGGCGGCCAGCGCCAGCGCATCGCCATCGCCCGCGCGATGATCCTCAAGCCCCGCTTCGTCGTCCTGGACGAGCCCACCTCGGCGCTCGACATGACCGTCCAGGTGCAGATCGTCGATCTCTTGCGCGACCTGCAGCGCCGCTACGGCCTCGGCTACCTGTTCATCAGCCACGACCTGAGGGTCGTCCGCGCCATGGCCCACCGCGTCATCGTCATGCGCCAGGGCGAGGTTGTCGAGGCCGGCACTGCCGACACCATCTTCGACGCCCCCCGGACCGACTACGCCCGCGAACTCATCGCCGCCGCCCTGGACACCGGCGAAGCCGCCTGACCCCTAAGCCCGGCCCCGAAGCCCTGACCCCGAGGCCCTGCCCCGAGGCCCTGCCCCGAAGTCCTGACCCGAAGTCCTGACCCGCCTGCGAAGGCCGGGGCGGGTCAAGGATCGCGCATCGCGCGACCGGCAAAGCCGGCCCGTCCTTGACGCGCGCCGGCCTTCGCCCACGCTCGGTCAAGTCGCCTTTGATCCGTCAAAGGGGACTGCCCAGCGGCGAGCGTCCCCCTGTCGACGGGGCGGTCCACGCACCCTGCCGGCCGCGCGACCATCGGCGCGAACCGGGAAACCCCGCAGGACTCCTCGCGGCGACCAGCCGCGAGACCGCCTGGCCCGACCTTGATGTTCGCGCCCTGTTCCTGGCACACTGGCGCCATGGCCGAGCCGACCGACATCGCCGCCCCGCCCCCCGGGGTCGTCCTCGCCGGGGGCGTGGCGCGTATGCTCGATGCCGAGGGCTTCGCCGTCCTGGCCGAGTTCCCGACGCCCGAGGGGCGGCGCATGGACCTCTGCGCGCTGGGACCCAGGGGCGAGGTCTGGTGCATCGAGGTCAAGAGCTCGCGCGCCGACTTCCAGGCCGATGCCAAGTGGGAGCGCTACCTGCCCTGGTGCGAACGGCTGTTCTTCGCGGTGCCCGAGGGTTTCCCCGAGGCACTCCTGCCCGCCGAGCAGGGGCTCATTCGCGCCGATGCCTGGGACGCCGCGGTGATCCGCACGCCCGATGTCCGCGCGATGGCGCCCGCCCGGCGACGCGCCCTGACGCTCTCCTTCGCGCGGCTCGCGGCGCGGCGCCTCTGGCTCGCCTCGCCCGGCACCGGCGCCACGGGGTACGCCCCCCTCTGAGATCCGGCCCGTCCTCGCCCAGTCCCCGCAGCGGCGGCGCCCCTGCCCTGCCGATGCCCGCTGCGCATCAGCGGGCTGCGTCAGGCCGGTGGCAGGGCGCGGGCGGGATCGAGGTGGAGGCTGACGGACAGGCGG
>JBCBPG010000693.1:0-2855 GCA_039820865.1 Pseudomonadota bacterium | reverse complement strand
GGACTCTCCCCGGGATGGCGCTGTCTACCTGTTCGACCTCAGCGATCCGTCACCGAACGAGACGGCCAAGCTGTTTCCCTTCGACGTGCTCCAGCCTGCCCAGTTCGGCTTCGACGTGGCCATCGAGGGCGATACCCTGATCGCGAGCGGCGACGGCGTCCTGAAGACCAGCCCCGGCTTCGAGGGCGGTGCCGCCTATCGCTACGACCTGGGAGACGAGCCTCCGACCGAAGTCGAGGTGCTTCGCGGCGACGATTTTGCCGATGTCGATGGCTTCGGTGCCGCGCTCGATCTCGAAGACGGGATCGCGTTGATCGGGGCGTTCGGCGAGGATTCAGGCGTTGACAGGGAGGGCGCGGCCTACCTGATCGACACGCGGCTGGACCCGGGCGAGGCGGGCCGACGCCAGCGCCTTGTCGCCGACGGCCTGGGTCCCGCGGCCTTCTTCGGCGAGGCGGTGGCGCTGGACGATGGGCTGGCGCTGATCGGTGCGCCCTCCTTCGACGGACCTGGCGCGGCCTATGTCTTCGACGCGCTCACCGGTCGCCAGCTCGCCAGGATCGACGCCCCGAACAGCGCGGAGGAGCAGGACTTCGGCTTCGAGGTCGCGCTGTCCGGCAATCTCGCGCTGATCTCGATTCTCGGGCGCGTCCTGCCATCGAGGGACCGCGCGCCGCGCGCCGTCTATGTCTACCGCATCGAGCAGCCGGCGCGGATCCCGCTGCCGGCGCCGGCGCTGCTGCTGGTGGGCGCGATGGGGGCGCTGGTGCTGGTGCGCCGGAGAAGGTGAGCGCCGGCCTCAGCCCTTGCGCTTGCGGCAGTAGAGCTCGAGGCGGTGGCTGACGACGTCATAGCCGTGGCGGCGCGCGATCTCCTTCTGGAGCCGCTCGATCTCGGGCGAGGTGAACTCGATCACCTCGTGGCTGTCGAGGTCGATGATGTGGTCGTGATGCGGCGCGTCGGCGGTCTCGAACCGGGCCGGCGCGCCCTCGAAGGCGTGGCGCTGCACGAGGCCCTTGGTCTCCAGCACGCTCAGCGTCCGGTAGACCGTGGCCAGCGAGACCGAGGCGTCGACGTCCTGTGCGCGGCGGTGCAGTTCGTTGGCATCCGGGTGGTCGTCGGCCGCGCCGAGTACCTGCAGGATCGCGATCCTCTGGCGCGTGAGCCGCACGCCCTCCGAGCGCAACGCCTCCTCCATGGCGCCGAGCCGCTGCTCCTCGTCCTCGTCATCGACCTGGTCCGACATGGCGCGACACTAGCCGTCTGAAGGGTCGTTGCAACCCGGCGCCGGGGCCCGACGGGCAGGGCTGACCCGGGCTGGGGCAGTCCTGTCGCCACCGCCGCGATCCGGGCGTCACGCCTGCCGTCCACCGCCCGGCGCGCGCGGGCGGGCGGGCGGGGCGCGTGCCGGGCGGGGGACGGCGCGGCCGGTGCAGGGCCCCGGAATCCCGCCCTCAGGTGCAACGTATTCTTGATTGCAGGAGGGCGGCGCCCCATTTTCTCATGCAACTGAGTTGCATCTCCATCTGACTGCTCTAAGTTGGAGGTTAAGAGGAAGATGACCATGCCGACGCGTCGTGCCATCGCCACCCTGGCCGCCATCGCGGTCCTGCTGACAGGGCTCGCCGCCCCGCTGGGTGCGCTGCGTGGCGAGGACCGCCTGGCCGTCCTCACCACCACGGGCATGATCGCCGATGCCGCCCGCGCCGTGGGGGGCGATCAGGTCGCGGTCGAGGCGCTGATGGGCCCGGGCGTCGACCCGCATGCCTACCGCCAGACCCGCTCGGACCTTGTCGCGCTTTCCCGCGCGGACCTCGTGCTCTGGCACGGGCTCTATCTCGAGGCGCAGATGGAGGAGGTCCTGCGCGACCTCGCCGGTCGCGGGCGCAACGTCGTCGCCGTGGCCGAGACGCTGCCGGCCGACCGCCTCATCGCCCATGACGACTATCCCGACCGCCGCGACCCCCATGTCTGGATGGACCCGACGCTCTGGACGGGCGTGGTCGAGGCGGTGCGCGACGCGCTGATCGCCACGCGGCCCGGGGCCGAGGCCGCCTTCCGCGCCAATGCCGCGGCGCATCTCGGCGAGATCGAGGCGCTCGCGAGCTATGCTGACGGGGTGCTCGCCAGCGTGCCGGAAGGCGCCCGGGTGCTGGTCACGGCGCATGACGCCTTCAACTACTTCGGCCGCAGCTATGGCTTCCAGGTAATGGGCATCCAGGGCATCTCGACCGAAAGCGAGGCGGGGCTCAGGCGCATCGGCGATCTCGTCGACCTGCTGGTCGAGCGCGGCATCGGCGCGGTCTTCGTCGAGAGCTCGGTCTCCGACCGCAACATCCGCGCGCTGATCGAGGGTGCGGCCGCCCGCGACCACACCGTCGTGATCGGCGGCGAGCTCTACTCCGACGCCATGGGCGCCCCCGGTACCTACGAGGGCACCTATCTCGGCATGATCGACCACAACGTGACGGTGATCGCGCGCGCGCTCGGCGGCAAGACGCCCCAGCGCGGCATGGCCGATCGCCTGACCCTCAACTGACGGAGCATCCATGAACGCCGTCGCGCTCGCGGCAGAAGCCGGCCGCACGATCCACCCCCCCGCCGTGCCCGACGCGGCGATGGCGGTGCGGGGGCTCACGGTCTCCTACGGCGAGAAGCCGGCGGTGTTCTCGATCGACATGGATGTCGAGGCGGGGGCCATGACCGCCATCCTGGGCCCGAACGGGGCGGGCAAGTCGACGCTGCTGAAGGCCGCGCTCGGCATCGTGCCGCGGCTGTCGGGCGAGGTGACGGTCTTCGGCCAGCCGCTCGCGAAGGCGCGGGGGCGCATCGCCTACGTGCCCCAGCGCGCCAGC
>JBCBPG010000692.1:0-2855 GCA_039820865.1 Pseudomonadota bacterium | reverse complement strand
TGAGATGCGGACAGGCGTGGATGTGGGTGTCGACCGCGCCCGCAAGCAGACCGGCCCCGGGGCGGCGGCGGATGGCGGCATCCTCCACGCTCAGTGCCTCAGGATCTTGGAGACGAACTCGCGCGTGCGCACCTCGCGGGGAGCATCGAAGACCTGGGCGGGCGGGCCGGTCTCGACCACACGGCCATCGGCCATGAAGACCACCTTGGACGAGATCTCGCGCACGAAGCCCATCTCGTGGCTGATGATCAGCATGGTCATCCCCTCCGCCGCCAGCGCACGGATGGTGTCGAGCACCTCGGACACCAGTTCGGGATCGAGCGAGGCGGTCACCTCGTCGAGCAGCAGCACCTCGGGCTTGAGCGCCAGGGCACGCGCGATGGCGACGCGCTGCTGCTGCCCGCCCGAGAGCTCGTCGGGATAGGCGCCGAGCTTCTCGCCGAGCCCCACCTTGGCCAGCAGCGCGCGGCCCTCGGCCTCGACCTCGGCGCGCGGGCGGCGCGCCACCTTGATCGGCGCGATGGTCACGTTGTCCAGCGCGGTCATGTTCTGGAAGAGGTTGTACTGCTGGAACACCACGGCAAAGCGCGAGCGGATCGCCCTCAGCTTCTTCTTGTCGCCGAAATCGATGCGTTCGCCGCCGAAGGACACGTGCCCGGTCCGGGGGATCAGCAGGCCCATCAGCACCCGCAACAGCGTGCTCTTGCCCGATCCCGAAGGCCCGATGAGGCTGACGATCTGGCCGCGGTCGATGCCGAAGCTCACGTTGTCGAGGACGCGCGTCTTCTCGTAGGACGCGCTGACCTCAACGATGTCGACGTGTTGCAAGGCGGGTCTCCACGTACTGGCCGAGGCGGGTCAGCGGATAGGACAGGGCGAAGTAGAGCACGAGAACGGTGCCGAAGGTGAGGGCGGCCGAAAAGCCCTTGTTGTTCATCACCTTGCCCGCATAGGTCAGCTCCACGACGCCGATCTGGCTGGCCAGCGCCGTGTCCTTGATGAAGAGGATGAAGAAGCTGAAGGCCGGTGGCAGGATCACCTTCCAGGCCTGCGGCAGGATCACGTACCAAAGCGTCATCGGCAGCGAGAAGTTCATCGCCGCCGCCGCGTCCCACTGGTTGGGATGCACGCTCTCGAAGCCGGCGCGCACGATCTCGGCGATGAAGGCACCGGCGATGATCACCACGGCGGCGAGGGCGACATAGAAGGTGTCGAGGCCGAGCTTGAGGATCTCGAAGAGGTAGAAGAACAGGAAGAGCGTCACCAGGAAGGGCACGCGCCGGAAGATCTCGGTGATGGTGAAGGCCAGCGCGCGCAGCGGCCAGGTGGCCCGGCCCTCGGTCCGGCGCAGCGCGGCCATCAGGAAGCCGAGCGCGAAGCCGCCGATGCAGCCGACCGCCGTCAGCACCAGCGTCGCCAGCGCCGCCTCGAGCAGGAACACGACGTTCCAGTAGGTGAAGAACCGCGGCGCCTCCTCGATGATCCGCTCCAGCATCAGAGCAGCCTCATGCGCGCGCGGAACAGGTAGCGCCCGGCCAGCCCCAGCACGAGGTTGGCCACCAGGGTGACCAGCACGTAGACCCCGGCGGTGAGCGTGAAGACCTCGATCGAACGGAAGGTCTCGGAATTGACGTTGAGCGCGCGCCCGGTCAGTTCCTCGACGCCGAAGACGGCGGCCATCGAGGTGCCGAGGGTCATCAGGATGTAGTGGTTGGAGAGCGGCGGGAAGAGCACGCGCGCGATATGCGGCAGCACGACGTAGCGCACCTGCTGCAGGCGCGAGAAGCCGAGCGTCTCGGCCGCCTCCATCTCGCTCTGGCGCACCGACATGAAGCCCGCGCGCTGGATCTCGGTCAGATAGGCGCCGGCATTGAGCGTCATGCCGAGCAGCACCGCCTGGTAGCCCGACAGCAGGATCCCTGCATCGGGCAGCGCGAAGAACAGGAAGTAGATCTGCACCAGCTGCGGCGTGTTCGTGAAGAAGACGACATAGGCCTGCACGAGGTTGCGCAGCAGCCGGCCGCCGAAGGTCTTGGCGAAGGCGCCGAGCAGGCCGAGAAAGGCGCCGCCGACGAAGGCGAGGAAGGCGATCTGCAGACTGAGCCACGCCCCGCCCAGCAGGTAGGGCATGTAGGGCAGGATCTGGTCGTAGTTGATCGAGTAGCCCATGGGCGCTCATGCTCACGGCAGGGTCGGTGGGCTTCCGGCCCCGGAGCAGCGGGGCCGGTGTCGCTGTCCAAGCCGGCGCGACGGCCGCGCCGGCGCGAGGTCCGGGCGTCTCCGGGGCCGGTCAGAAGTAGGGCGACATGTCCACCGGGTAGAGCATGTCGATGCCGAACCACTTCTTCCAGATGTCGTCGACGACACCGTCGCGGTGCAGTTCGAAGATCGCGACGTTCAGCCAGTCGCGCAGCGTCGTGTTGCCCTTCTGGACGCCGAGCCCGCAATAGTAGACGTCGACCGGGGTCTCCATGACCTTCCAGTCGACATCGTGCTTGTTCATGTGCTCGCCGACGAAGTCGACCACGTCGAGCATCGCGTCACCGCGGCCCTGCGCCAGCGCGCGAACCACGTCGGGATAGTTGTCGAGCAGGAGCACCTCCGCCTCGGGCATGTTCTCCTCGATGAACTTGAGCGGCGTAGTGCCGCGCACCTGGACCATCGTGACGTCCGCGGAGTTCAGCTCCTGCCAGGTGTCATAGGGCTTCCCCTCGACCGTCAGCACACCGAAGATCTCGGTATGGACCGGCAGGGTGTAGTCGATGATCAGTGCCCGCGCCGGCGTGCGGGTCATCGCGCCCATCACGAAGTCGATCTTGCCGCTGGAGACGAAGGGGATGCGGTCGGGCGAGCCG
>JBCBPG010000691.1:0-2861 GCA_039820865.1 Pseudomonadota bacterium | reverse complement strand
GCAAGATGCGCGTGCAGGCTCCGAAGCGGGGCCGAGGCATGGCCGGCGCGTCGCCTGTCCGCGCGAGGACGGGGCGGCTGGGCTGGCTGCTCGCGCCTGCGAGATCCGTTCTCGCCTGGGCCTGCCGGCGGGGGGCTGGGTATCGGCGGACGCGGAGGGCGCCACCGGACACGCGCTCGCGATCGTGCCGGCTGACCGGTCCGGCCCCGCGGCGCGGGACCGCGGGTGCGGTGCGCCACCCGTACCGCCCGACGGCCGGGCGGCGATCGCGGTCTGGGGCCGGCATGCGGCGGCCTGGCCCGGCATGGCGCTCGCCGCGGCCACCGGGCGAACGCTCCTGTCGCTTGAGGACGGACCGCTGCGGGGTATCGCTGCGGGCAGCGGCCGCGGACCGGGGGCGTCGATCACGCTCGACACCGAGGGGATCGCGATCGACGCATCCCGGCCTTCGCGGCTGGAGCGGCTGATCGCGGTGCTTGCCGCGCCCGGGGCGGTGGATCCCGGCCTCGCCAGGCGCGCGGCCCGGGGGCTGGACCGGCTGCGTGCGCTGGGGCTTTCGAAGTACAGCCTCTCGCCACGGGGCGCCGTGGCTCTGCCATCACGCGGCTATGTGCTGGTGGTCGACCAGGTGGCGGGAGACGCGTCGATCCGTCTCGGGCAGGCGGATGCGGGCACGTTCAGGGCGATGCTCGCCGCGGCGCGGCGTGAGAACCCCGGCTGCCGGATCGCGCTGCGGGCGCATCCGGACCCGCGGCGCGGCCATCTCGGCCCCGGCGATCTGGGGCCGGGCGACTGCCTCGTCGATCCGCGGGCGAACCCCTGGGACGCGGTGGAGGGCGCGGCGGCGGTCTATACCGTGAGCTCGCAGCTCGGGCTCGAGGCGGCGCTTGCGGGCTGCGAGACGCATGTCTTCGGGCTGCCGTTCTATGCGGGCTGGGGCCTGACGCAGGATCGCCTCGCCTGTCCGCGGCGGCGCGCGCGGCCGGACCCGCTTGCGCTCTTCGCGGCCGTCTATCTGCTGAACCCGCTCTACTGGGATCCGCATGACCGGCGGCTGACGGACTTCGAGACGGCGCTGGAGATCCTGGCCGAAAGGGCGCGGGTCGAGCAGCGGGACCCCACGGCGCGGCATGCCGTGCTGGGCGGCATCGCGCCGTGGAAGCGTGACGCGCTGCGCCGCTTCATGCCCGCCTATGCCGCGCCCCCGCCGGAGCGACGGCGCCCCGCGCGGGCCCTCGCGCTGGCCCGGCGGCGGTTCGGTGCTGGCTCCGGGCGGGCGCGCGCCGCCGGGGCGGGTGGCGCGCGATCCGGCGATCCGGGCGCGCCCGGGACCGGGGAGGCGCGTCTCTGGCTCTGGGCCAGCCGCGCGCGGCCCGCGCTCCTGGCCGAGGCCGAGGCGGCGGGGCTTGCGACCGGGCTGATCGAGGACGGCTTCCTGCGCTCCGCCGGCCTCGGCGCGCGGCTGACCGAGCCGCTGTCGCTGGTGCTGGACCCGGTCGGCATCCACTACGACCCCGCGCATCCCTCCGCGCTGGAGCGGCTGGTGGCGCAGGCGGCCGGCCTTGCGCCGGACGATCCGCGGCTGGTGCGCGCGCGGGCCCTGCGCCGCCGGATCGTGGCCGGTGGCGTGACCAAGTACAGTCTCTCGCCGGGTGCACGACCACCGCGCCGGCCTGAGGGGCGGCGGATGGTCGTGGTGGTCGGGCAGGTCGCGGATGACGCGTCGGTGCGCCACGGTACGGCAGGGGCGGCGGTGCGGGACATGGCGGGTCTCCTGGCCGCGGCGCGGGCGGCGGAGCCCGATGCCTTCCTGGTCTACCGCCCCCACCCGGATGTCGAGGCGGGCCTGAGGTCGGGCGCCCTGCCGGCCGCGACCGTGCGGGCGCTGGCGGACGCCACCGCACCCGGCGTGCCGGCCGACCGGCTCCTCGATCAGGCCGACGGGCTCTGGACCCTGACCTCGGGCATGGGGTTCGAGGCGCTGATGCGCGGCATCCCCGTCACCTGCCTCGGCGCGCCGTTCTATGCCGGCTGGGGCCTGACGCGGGATCTCGGCCCGGTGCCCGCCCGACGCCGGGCGCGACCCTCGCTCGACGCGCTGGTCTGGGCCGCGCTCATCGCCTACCCGCGCTACGTGCACCCGGTCAGCGGGCTGGCGACGGGGCCGGAGCGGATCGTCGCCCATCTCGCGGCCTGCCGCGCCGCCGGACACACCGAACGGCCCCGCTCACGATGGTCGCGCATCATGTCCGCGGCGCAGGACGGGGCGGCGACGCTCGGCCTCGTTGCCTGGCGCTGACGGGCCCTTTCCACGCTGCGGCAGCTGTCTGCAGCCATTTTCCATAACGTGGACAAATGAAGCAATAAGCCAGGCTTGTTAACTGGGCATGCCAGCCGTAGCTTCCGGCGTATGGAGCGCGCGCCCTGACTGCGGGGCGCCGGGGTACGGGAGGAGCGAGCGATGGCGGAGCGGTATTCGATCCTGATCCTGGGGGCGTCCTACGGGTCGCTTCTCGGCATGAAACTGGCGCTGGCGGGGCATGACGTGACGCTGGTCTGCCTGCCGGCCGAGGCCGAGGCCATCAACCGCGACGGGGTCGAGGTCCGGATGCCGATCCGCGGGCGCGCGGGGCTGACGGTGCTGCGCTCGACCGACGCGCCGGGCCGGCTGAGCGCGGTGGGAACCGACATCGACCCGGCCGGCTTCGACCTCGTCGGCCTCGCGATGCAGGAGCCGCAGTATCGCCAGCCGGCCGTCCGCGCGCTGGTCGAGCGGGTGGCCGCGGCGGGCGTCCCGGCGATGTCGATCATGAACATGCCGCCGCTGGCCTATCTGCGGCGCCTGCCCGGGATCGACGCCG
>JBCBPG010000690.1:0-2861 GCA_039820865.1 Pseudomonadota bacterium | reverse complement strand
GCGGCGGCGGCGGCTTCCGCGGCTCGGGAATCAGCCGTGTCGGAAAGAACGCTCCGCTCGGTTTCAACGGAGACGCGGGCGACGACGGCTCCGGCAAGAACGGGAACGGCGGCCTGAACGGCTTGGGCGGTGAGGGTGGGACAAACACGCAGACCACCTCGATCTCGGGAGGCGGCGGCGGCATCCTCGGCGACGGGGTGCCCCGTGGCGAGGGTGTGTTCGACACCCCCGGCAACTTCACAGGCAAGAAAGGCTTGCCCGCGGGCGGCAGCGGCGGCCTGGACCAGGGCGACGGCTCTGCCGGCGGTTGGGGCATGGGCGGCGGCGGCTCGGGTAACGACGCCGGCGCATTCCGCTCGGGCGGCGGCGGAGGTGGCGGCTATTCCGGCGGCGGCGGCGGGGCCCAAGGTCGCCCGGGCGGTGGCGGCGGTTCCTACGGTGAACCCATGTACGGCGCGGTCGGTGCCTCGTCCGGCAACTCCGGCGATCACGGCTCGGCGGCGTACGAGTTCACGCGTCTGCCGGCTCCGCCGCAGATAGCGATCGATTACGGGGCGATCGGACTCAGCGGCAGTTTCGCGGTGGATACTGCCGGCTCGTCCTTCGACACTGTCGTTGCGATCTACAACAACCGGGGCGAGGTCGTCGCGCAGGGCGACAACAGCCCGTTCCTGCCGGGCGGGCTCACCTCGTTCACCGCGTCCCTGGACGCGGGCGAGTACTGGATGGGTGTCTGCGGTGCGCCCAACGGGCCGCTCGATAACTTCACGTTCGAGTCGAGCTCCTCGGCGTCGGGCGTGGTCGCGGGACATATCCACAATACAGAGATCCTCGGCTCCATTGTGAACGGCGGAAACACCTGGTTCAACTTCGAGATCGGCCAGCGTCCGACGGACTTCATCGACGCGGGTGTGATCGGCGTCTCCGGCAGCACGACGCTTCAGATCGACCGCCAGGCGTTCGACATGGTGCTCGGGCTCTACGACAACGACGGCCAGCTCCTCGTGATGAACGACGACGATCAGGACGTCAACATCGAGAGCCGGATCATTCGCGATCTCGATCCGGGCGTGTACTTCCTCTCGGTGACCGAGTTCGGAGACACTCCGGGCAACTTCTTCACCTTCGACAGCATCGACAACGAGCGGTTCGGCCCGACCGTGCAGGTCAAGGTCGGCTCGCAGACCATCTCTCGGCCGGTGCCTCGCAACACGGTCGGCTGGATCCGCTTCGAGATCGCGGGCCCGACGCCGTCGCAGACGGTGGACCTCGGGGTGGCGAAGGGCGAGGGGGCGACGATCGTCAACACGCTCGGCAGCAGCTTCGACACCACGCTCGCCTTGCTCACCGCCAGCGGCGAGCTGCTCGGCTTCAGCGACGACGCGAACGGCACGCCGCAGAGCCAGATCGCGACCACGCTCGATGCGGGCACGTACTACGCCGCGGTCACGAGCTGGCCGCAGTACGTCTCGGCGAACTTCGCGGTCAATAGCTTCGGCGGGGACGGCAGCGGCGGCACGATCGCGGGGTTCATCGGCAACGGCCTGCAGGGCGTGAACATGTCGGGCTCGCTCGCCCCGGGCGAGGTGCGGTACTTCAAGTTCGAGATCAGCGAGTTCGCTCGTCCCTGCAACGGCGCCGACCTCGCCATGCCGTATCAGGTGCTAAGCCAGACCGATGTGAACCGGTTCGTCTCGCTCTTCTTCAGCAACGACCCCAGGGTGACCTCCCTGGCCGAGCCGCGTGATGTCGCCAGTTCGGCGGATGTGGATGAGTTCATCCGCCTCTGGCAGGTCGGCTGCCCCAACTGATCGGGTCCGAACACACCCCGCGTCCCTAGGACGCAGCACCAGCCCGGGGTATCCCGGGCTGGTGTTTTTTTGCTTTTCTCTCACGACATGTGTCGGTCCTGCCCGCCGCTCTGCGGCTGAAGGGCACCCGCAGTAAGCGGATCCCGGCATGCGACCCGCCGGGTTTCCTCAAGTCCCAGCCCGCTCGCGGGTGAGCACGGCGAAGGAGCAGAGGCATGGCACGGCACTCACTGATCTCAGGTCTGGCGGCGACCAGCGTCGCTCTCGCCGCGGGGATGGCCTCGGCCCAGGCCCAGATGAACACCAGTGGCGTACAGAACCTGGCGTATATCGGGCCTCAGGTCCACGATTTCCTTGTCCCCGACCTGCCGGGATCGAAGATCCGGTTCACCGTCCGCGGCGCGGACGGTGGCGATTCGACGACCAAGCGGTCGTTCGGCACCTGCACACGGGCCGGTGGCGAGGGGGCGACGGTCGTGATGCAGGCCACGATCGGGTACGGCACCTACGAGCTTCGTCCGGGCGCCCGCGTCCGCTTCATCGTCGGCGAGGAGGGCGGGAGCGTCCGCAGGGAGGATGACTGGGACGGGGCGGGCGGCGGCGGCGGCACGGGGCTGCTCTACGACGCCGACAACGACGACCTGGGCTGGATTCCGCTCGCGGTCGCGGGTGCCGGCGGCGGCGCGCACACCGAGGCACAGGCGGGCATCTGCACTCGGCTCAGGAACGGGAAGGGCGCGAGTCTGGAGCCGACAGGCACGGACGGCGACGGCGACAAATCGAGTCAGATCGGCGCCGGCGGCAAGGACGGATCGGGCGGCGGCGATGGTGACCGCTACTGGATCGATCGCTATGAGATCGCGAGCGGCGGTGGCGGCGGACTGAAAGAGGATGGTGAGTTCAAATACGCCAGCGGCACGCCCGCGCGGGCCGGGTCGCCGAGCGGGGGCGCCGGCGGCACGAGCAAGGGCTCTTCGGGCGGCTGGGGGTGCGGCGGCGGCGGAGCCGGTCGCTCGAACAACGACTTCGACGGCGGCGGCGGCGGCGGCG
>JBCBPG010000689.1:0-2864 GCA_039820865.1 Pseudomonadota bacterium | reverse complement strand
TCGTCATTCCGGATCAGGACAACCAGACACGGCGGAGCGAGATCGACGGTCAGCGCTTCACGCTGAACGCGGGCGACGCGACGCTGGTAGACGGCGCCCCGGTGCTGGAGATCGCCACCGACCGCGTGCGCTTCGACAACGAAGGCACGGCGGCCACGACCGGCGCCACCGCGACGGTCGAGGTGAGCGGCGAGGACGCCTCGATCCGCAACCGTGACGAGGGCCGCATCGAAGCCGAGGACACCGCGATCCTCGTCACCCCCGGCGCCAGCGCCACGATCCGCAACGACGGCGTGATCGACGGCGGCGTCAACGGCGTGAACTTCGCCAATGGCGGGACCAGCGAGGGCTCGCTCCGCAATGACGGGACCATCACCTCGGACAGCCGCGCCGTGAACATCGGCGGCGAGGACATCTCGATCCGCAACCGCGGCGAGATCCTGGGCACCGGCGACCAGCGCAACGGCACCGTCTACTCGGACGGCACGGCCGAAGATTACTCGATCCGCAACGACCGCGGCGCGGTGATCGACGCGGGCGCGGGCAACAACGGCGCCGGCATCGCGCTGCAGACCGGCGATGTCGCGGGCGACGAGGTCAGCGGCGACATCGACAACCGCGGCACCATCGCGGGCCGTGGCCAGGCGGCGGCCGATGGCGGCACCGCGGGCGACGGCATCCGCATCTTCGCCGGTGCCGAGGGCGCGGTCTTCGAGGGCGACATCACCAATCGCGGCGAGATCACCTCGGAGAGCGCGGTCGGCCCGGTCTCGGCCATCCGCATCGCCAACGGCGTCAGCTTCGACGGCGATATCGTCAATGCCCGCGGCGCGCTGATCGACGGCGCGAACAACGGTCTCTACTTCGGCACCGGCGAGCATGACGCCGAGGTCCGCAACCGCGGTACCATCCAGTCGGACAGCCGGGCGGTGAACATCGACGGCTCGGGCGTCGAGCTTCGCAACGACGGCGACATCCTGGGCACCGGCGACCAGCGCAACGGCACCGTCTATGCCGACAGCACCGCCGAGGACTACGAGATCGTCAACGGCCGGCGCGGCGTTGTCGATGCGGGCGAGGGCAACAACGGCTCGGCCGTCTCGCTGCAGACCGGCGATGTCGACGGCGACGTGGTCGAGGCCGAGGTCGTCAACCGCGGCCTCTTCCAGGGCCGGGGCGATGCCGAGAGCGGCAACACCATCGGCGACGGCCTGCGCATCTTCAGCGATCTCGACGGCGTGACCTTCGAGGGTGACATCGAGAACCGCGGCACCATCGCGGCCTCGCAGGACAGCGCCGCGGCCGTGGCCATCCGCCTCGAGGACGGCGTCACGCTCGACGGCGAGATCGTCAACCGTGGCACCCTCACCGCCACCGAGACCGCGATCGACGCCACCGATGCCGGCGGCTCGGTCACCGTCGTCAACAGCGGGCGGATCGAGGGCGACGTGCTGCTCTCGGAGGGCGACGACAGCTTCCTCGGCGCGCGCAGCCGCGGCGATGTCAGCGTCGATGGCGGCGCGGGCGACGACCTGATCGAAACCGGCCGCGGCGACGACTTCCTCACCGGCGGGCTCGGCAACGACGTGCTGGACGGCGGACGCGGCTTTGACACCGCGGTCTTCACCGACCAGGACGTGCCGGTCTTCGTCGACCTCGAGGCGGGGACCGCGACGCGCGAGATCGGCTTTACCGTCGCGTCCAAGGACCAGCCGCTGGCCTCGCTCACCACGGCGCAGACGCCGGAGGAGCTGCTGGCCGAGGCCGCGGCCGGCAACCTCTACTACAACATCCACACCCAGGACTTCCCCTCGGGCGAGATCCGCGGCCAGCTGCTCGTCGTCTCGGACGAGACGGTGGACGGGGTGCGGACGCTGACGCTGGAGGCGGCACTCGACGCCGCGCAGGAGCCTGCGCCGAACCTCTCGGACAGCAGCGCCGTCGGCACCGGCACGGTCGTCATCGTCCAGGACGCGGACGGCATCACGTACAGCAGCGAGCTCACCGTCGCGGGCATCCAGGCGGGCGACCTGCTGCCGGTCGCCGGTGTCAGCGCCATCCACCTGCACAACGCCCCCGCCGGCGTGAACGGTCCCGTCATCACCGACATCGTCCAGGACGCGGGCGGCGACGTGAACGGCCTGGCCGTGGACGGCGACAGCGACACCGGCGACGGCAACGTCTTCGTGGAAAACATCGAGGTCGACCAGCTGATCGACATCGAGGCCGTGCTCGCCGACGAGGTGATCGAGGACCTCGTGCTGGAGGGCGACGACGAGGCCAACGTGCTGGCCGGCGGCGAGGGGGACGACACGCTGATCGGCAACGGCGGCGATGACTCGCTCTCGGGCAACGGCGGCAACGACGACCTGTCGGGCGGTGCCGGCGGCGACACGCTGAACGGTGGCGCGGGCGACGATGTCCTGGCGGGCGGCGGCGGCACCGACGTGCTGGACGGCGGCGAGGGCAACGATACCAACAGCTTCCGCGACATCGGGGTGGGCGTGATCGCCGATCTCGGCTCGGGCAGCGCGTCCTACCAGCCGGCGCCGGGCGTCACGGTCTTCGAGAACTTCTCGAACTTCGAGAACCTCGAGGGATCCGACAGCGACGACCAGCTGTTCGGCGACGGCGGGATCAACGTCCTGACCGGCGGCGACGGCAACGACCTGCTCTCGGGGCGCGGCGGCAACGACGTCCTCGACGGCGGCGAGGGCGACGACGTCCTGCAGGGCGGCGGCGGCAGCGACGCGCTGGACGGTGGCGAGGGCATCGACACCGCCGACTTCTCCGACATCGGGGTCGGCGTGGAGATCGACCTCGACGGTGGCGAGGGCGTCTATGTCGTCAATGGCAACGAGATC
>JBCBPG010000688.1:0-2873 GCA_039820865.1 Pseudomonadota bacterium | reverse complement strand
TGTTGGGTTTTCTGGTGGAGCCGAGGGGATTCGAACCCCTGACCTCTGCAGTGCGATTGCAGCGCTCTCCCAACTGAGCTACGGCCCCGATGGCGCGCGGATTATCGTCGCGCGGGGTGAGTGTCAACATCGCTTGCGGTGGCGCCCGACGGCGGCCTGCGGACGACCGGGCGGCGGGCCGTACGGCGGCCGGGCAGGCGCGGGTGGCCCGACGCGGGACCGGCCCACCGCCGGGCGGCGATCACGCCAACGGGACACCAGACGTTGAACCCGTCGGCGGGAGCGGCTATGGCGCCTCGCAGTGCCGTCGGGCAGGCCCCGGCGCGCATGCGTGATGCCAGTGGAGTTGCGCGCCTCGAGCGCCCGCGGAGCCGCCGATGACCTCGTTCCTGACGATCTTCAACCTGTTCGTGACGCTCATCGTCTACGTGATCGTCGCCCAGGCGATCCTGAGCTGGCTGGTGGTGTTCAACGTCATCAACCTGCACCAGCCCTTCGTGCGGCAGGTCTTCGACGGGCTGAACCGGCTGACCGAACCGCTCTACCGCCCGATCCGCAACATCCTGCCCAACACCGGCGGCATCGATCTCTCGCCGATCATCGTGCTGTTCCTGCTGTGGTCGGTGCAGACCGTGCTGAACAACAACCTGGCCCCAAGCGCCTTCTAGAGCCTGCAGGGCCGCCCCCGTCGATGCCTGCACCGCGAACCGTCTCGCAAAAGCGCTCGACCGTGGCGCGCAAGATGGTACAAGGCCGGCGCGGGGACGGCGAACCCCCGCTCAGGCTCCGGGCCGCGCCGCCGTGGCGTGGCTGCGGGCGCCCAAGCTTCGTCCTTCGTGACCGCCATGCGGAGGAAAAGCCATGGGCACGCATCCCTTCACCATCCCCACGATCGACGCATCCGCGGCGCTGGCCGGGGCCGCGGCGGGCAGCCGCGTCCTGATCGACCTGCGCAAGCGCGCGGCGCGCGCTGCCGACGGGCGCGACGTCGCCGGCAGCGTCTGGGTCGACCCCTACACGCTGGACCATGCCCATCCGCTGACCGAGGCCGCGGGTCCGCTGGCCGTGTTCTGCCTGCACGGCCACGAGGTCAGCCACTTCGCCTGCACGCTCCTGATGCTGCACGGCCGTGACGTCGTCCTGGTCGAGGGCGGCTTCGAGGCGCTGGCGGATGCCGGCGCGCGTCTTGTGACCCCGGACGGAGCCCCGGCATGAGCACGCCTGACGACAGCCGCCCGACCGCCGATCCTGCTGCACCGGACGCCCCGCCCGACCGCGCGACGCCTGCCGGGAGCGCCCCGGACGGCCCGCCGGGCGCGGCAACCGGCGGGCCGGGGCTGTGGGAGGCGGTGCGGATCTACGCGCGCATCGGGCTCCTCTCCTTCGGCGGGCCGGCGGGGCAGATCGCGCTCATGCAGGGCGAGATCGTCGAGCGGCGTCGCTGGGTCGCGCCGGACGCCTTCGACCGCGGGCTCTCGTTCTCGATGATGCTGCCGGGGCCCGAGGCGCAGCAGCTGGCCACCTGGCTGGGCTGGAAGCTGCATGGCCTGCGCGGCGGACTGGCGGCGGGGCTCCTGTTCATCCTGCCGGGCGCCGTGCTGATGCTGGGGCTGGCCTGGCTCGCGGCCGAGCGCGGGCAGACGCCGCTGGTCGCCGCCGTCTTCGCGGGCGTGCAGCCTGTCGTGATCGCCGTGGTGCTCCAGGCGATGCGCAAGCTGGCGGGCCGTTCCCTCGGCGCCCTCCCGGCCTATGCGCTGGCGGTGGCGGCCTTCCTCGGCCTCGCCGTCCTGGGGCTGCCCTTTCCGCTGATCGTGGCGCTGGCGGCCGTGGCGGGCCTGGCCCTCAGTCTCGGCAGCGCCGGGGGCGAGGACAGGACCGACGACGCCAGCGCGCCCACCGACTGGCGGCGGGTCGGCACGATCGTCGGCACGACCCTCGCCGTGGTCGCCATGGCCTATCTGGCGGGCACCACAGCGCTGGGCGCGGCGCTGGCGGGCGACATCGCCTTCCTGTTCTCGACGGCCGCCTTCGTCTCCTTCGGCGGCGCCTATGCGCTGCTGCCCTATGTCGCCGACCGGGCGGTCGAGACCTATGGCTGGCTCTCGGCGGCGGACATGCTGAACGGGCTGGCGATCGCCGAGGCGACGCCGGGGCCGCTGATCCTGGTGACGACCTATGCGGGCTTCTTCGCCGGCTGGGACGGGCCGGGCGACGGGGTCGCGGGGCTGGCGGCGGGGAGCCTCGCCACCCTCTACACCTTCGCGCCGAGCTTCATGCTGATCCTCGTCTTCGCGCCGGTGGTCGAGCGGGTGCAGAACGTGGCCTGGGCGCGCAAGGCGCTGGCCGGGGTCTCGGCCGCGGTGGTCGGGGTGATCGCGAACCTTGCGGTGTACCTGGCCGAGGCGGCGTTCCTGCCGACGGGCCTGGCCGATCCCGCCTGGGCCAAGATCGCGCTCTTCGCCGCAGCGCTCTATGCCGTCTTCGTGCGAGGCATGGGCGTCCTGCCGCTGGTAGGCATGGGCGCGGGCGCGGGCGTCGTGCTGCACCTGGCGGGGCTGCTCTAGAGCGCTCGCCGACCTGACTGCGTCAGGTCTCGCGCTATAGGTTGTCTTGTGTGCCGCCATTTCTTGTCGCCAGACTGAGTCAGTCTGGCTGGAAAATGCTCTAGAGCCGTTTCCGACCGAATGGAAATGCCCGCTCTCGCCCCCTCCCACGTCATCATTGCCGCGATCCCGTTACCTTTCAACGAACGCTCATGGACGCTCGGACGCAACGGGATGTTCATGCGCGCCGGCCTCACCTGACGTGGGTGGGCAGGGCGCCCGTGCTCGCGTCAGGTCCCGCGCCGCCCTGGAGGGCGCCTCCGGCGGGCG
>JBCBPG010000687.1:0-2891 GCA_039820865.1 Pseudomonadota bacterium | reverse complement strand
GGGCCAGCAGCTCTTCCTCCGCCAGACGATCGTCGCGGCCGAAGACATCCCGCCCACGCCCATCCTCTCCTCGCGCTGACCGGCAGCGCCGGGAGCGCCCTGCCCGCCCGCGTCAGGTTACGACCGAATCGCTTAACGGTCGCCGCATGCACGACCTTTCGTTGCGCGGGCCCGCCGCGGAGCGTTCGCGGAAAATCAACCTGCTGCGCCGATCCTGACGCGGGAGGGGGCGCGCACCGACCGTGATCGACGCCGGGCCCCCATGCCGCCGACCGCTGTCCACGGAGAGGCGCTCAGGGGGCTGTCAGCCAGTGGCCGAAGTCGCGGCCGGGGAGCGGCGGCGCGGGGAAGGGCTCGGGGCGGAAGTAGAGGATCGCGCGGCCGTGCGGACCGCCTTCGACGCCCGCGGGCCAGGGCGCGACGCCGTGCACGGCCAGGCGGTGGACCACGTAGCTCTCGCCCGGCAGGGCATGGAGG
Source organism: Pseudomonadota bacterium (assembly GCA_039820865.1). GTDB lineage: Bacteria > Pseudomonadota > Alphaproteobacteria > Rhodobacterales > Rhodobacteraceae > Thermohalobaculum. The sequence continues at coordinate 2,414 of JBCBPG010000687.1, read as the reverse complement.
ACCACCCGCTCGCAGTCCTCGAAGACCTGCCGGCGCGCGGCGACATAGGCGTCCGTCACGTCCTCGTCCGGCCAGTCGACCGGGTCGATACCGGTCAGCCGCTCGACCAGCGCGGCGCGGATCACGTGGTGGCTGCCCTGCCAGACGACCAGCGGCGCGGCCGCGGGCGGCGTCTCCTCGAGCGGCAGGCCCAGGATCGCGGCATGGGCCTCGCCCAGCCGGCGCCGCCGACCGTCGAAGCGCTCCAGACCGTCGACATGGGCCGCATCGCGGTCGCGGCGGAAGCGGAAGGCCGCCTCGCTCTCGCCCTCGGCCGGGGCGGCGGGATAGCCGGGCCAGGCGACCGAGAGCTGCGCGGTATCGAGCGCGATGCCGTCAAGCCCCAGCGGGCCGCGCAGGAAGTCGATGCCGGCGCCGGCCAGCGCCGGCACGCCCTCGGCCGCGACGCTGCCATCGGGCGCGTTGGCCAGCACGTTGACGCCCGCGAACCAGCTCCCGCCGCAGCGGAGCCAGGCGGCGTTCAGCGCCGGGTCGCGGGCAAGACGGCGAGCATGGGGGCGCACGGCCTCGACCCAGGCCTGCGTGGCCGGATCGGCCGGGAAGGTCGCGAAACCGTCGGACAGGAACCGCGTCAGCACGTCGTCCCCGGTCGGCTCGGCCCTCACGCCGCCGCCCGGGCGGCCTCGGGCGCGACGGCCTCAAGCGCGCGCAGGACGACATCGAAACCGGCACCGGGCGCGGTGCTGTCGGTCGAGAGGATCCGCCGCCAGGCCCGCGCCCCCGGCCGGCCCGCAAAGGCGCCCAGCATGTGCCGCGTCACCGCGTTCAGCCGCCCGCCGGCCGCGAGATGGCGCTCGACGGGCGCGCGCATCGCCAGCACGGCCGCCTCGGGCGCGACGCTGGGCCCCGCGACCCCGGTGATCAGCGCATCGGCCCCGCCCAGGATCGCGGCCGGGTCGTGATAGGCCGCGCGCCCGATCATCACGCCGGCCAGCACGCCGGTCGCCAGATGCGCCGCCGCCTCGTCCAGCGACTGGATGCCCCCGTTGAGGCTGATCGAGAGATCGTCGCGCGCGCCCGCCAGCCGGATCACCAGCGCATGGTCCAGGGGCGGCACGCTGCGGTTCTCCTTGGGGCTCAGGCCCGCCAGCCAGGCCTTGCGCGCATGCACGATCACATGGGCCACACCCGCCCCCGCCACCGCGTCGAGGAAGGCCGGCAGCGTCTCCTCCGGCACCTGCTCGTCGATGCCGAGACGGCACTTCGCGGTGATCTCCGGCCCCTCCGGCCCCGCCGCCTCGATCATCGCGGCCAGGCACTCGGCCACCAGCGCCGGCTCGCGCATCAGGCACGCGCCGAACCGGCCCGACTGCACGCGGTCCGAGGGGCAGCCGATGTTGAGGTTGATCTCGGCAAAGCCGCGCGGGCACGCCAGGCGCACCGCCTCGGCCAGGATCGCGGGGTCCGAGCCGCCCAGCTGCAGCGCCAGCGGATGCTCGGCCGGGTCATGGTCCATCAGCCAGGCGGCATCGCCCTTCACCATGCCGGCCGCGTTGACCATCTCGGTATAGAGCAGCGCATGCGTCGAGAACTGGCGGTGGAACAGTCGACAATGCCGGTCCGTCCAGTCCATCATCGGCGCGACCGCCAAGAGGGGCATATTGAGGTTGTTTGACTTTTTATTTTCAACAGCCATTTATCGCCCGGTCTTCCAGCCCGCTCTTGTCTCATATGCTGTAAAACGCGCCCGTTCCGGGTAGCGTTGACAACAAATGTTGTAACTTGGGGCGAGTGTTGCAGCCCCATGGGTACCATTATCAAGCGAAAGCGCAAAGACGGCCCTGCCCCCTGGCATCAGAGGGCTCGATGCCGCCGTACTTGGCCTTCCAGGCATGGAAAGTGGCGTTCGAGATGCCGTGTCGCCGGCACACATCGGCCGTCTTTGCCCCCGCCTCCTGCTCGCGCAGGATCGCGATCACCTGCTCCTCGCTGAACTTCGATCGCTTCATCGTCCGGTCCCCTCGCTCGACCGGACGCTAGCATCAGATGGAGGAAGTCTCGGGGGTCAGAGCAGCCAGACCGCCGAGCCCGTCGACGCGGAGGCGGACGTTGAGGCCGTCCGTGCCGATGTCGACGCGCTCGACCAGCGGCGCCACGATGCGGGCCTGCCCTGCGGGGAAGAGGTGTTCCCACAGCGGGTCGATCTGCTGAAGCGCTGAGCAGGCGTCGGCCTCGGTGACGTCCCCGGCCTGGGCGCGCGGGGCCTTCCACGTTCCAGCGACGATCTCGGGCTGGCGGAACACGGCGCGCAGTTGATCGGTGACGGCCGGCTCGACTTCGCCCGCGGGCACGCGGCCAACCACAGAGCATGGTCCAAGGGCTCCGCGCGGACGCTCACCGCAAACCACCAACCG
>JBCBPG010000686.1:0-2891 GCA_039820865.1 Pseudomonadota bacterium | reverse complement strand
GGATGCGCCGGAAACCGCGCCATCGCCCGCCCATGCGCCGTGGCGCCCGTCGCGTCGAGCGCGCCAAGCCGCACCAGCAGCGCCCGCGCCTCGGCCAGCGCAGGCGCGGGCGGCGGATCGGGAAAGGCCAGGTCGGCCGGATCGGCCACACCCCAGACGGCGAGCTCCAGCGCCAGCGGCGCCAGGTCGGCCGTCGCGATCTCGGCCGGGGCCTCGGCCGGCAGCGCGCCCTCCTCGCCCCGGGTCCAGAGCCGCAGGCAGACCCCGGGGCCGAGGCGCCCGGCACGGCCCTGCCGCTGCTCGGCCTCGGCCCGGCTGACCGGGCGCGTCACCAGCCGCGGCAGGCCGGTCGCGGGGCTCACCTCGGCGCGGCGCGCACGCCCCGCATCGACGACCAGCGCCACGCCCTCGACCGTCAGCGAGGTCTCGGCGATCGCGGTCGCCAGCACCACGCGCCGCCCGCCGCCCGGCCGCGCCGCCAGCGCCGCCCGCTGGCGCGCGAAGGGCAGGCTGCCATGCAGCTCGACCACCTCGACCCCGGGCGCGAGGGGCCGCAGCGCCGTGGCCGTCCGGCCGATCTCGCCCACGCCCGGCAGGAAGACCAGCGCATCGCCGGGCGCCGAGGCCAGCGCCGCGGCGACCTCGCCCGCCACCCGATCCTCGAAACCTGGGCCACGGCCCCGGCCGGGCGGCGGCATCAGCGGCGCGTCCAGCCAGCGCGTCTCGACCGGGTACTGGCGGCCGCGGCTCTCGATCACCGGCGCGGGCTCGCCCCCGCCCATCAGCGCCGCGAAGCGCCCGGTGTCGAGCGTGGCGGACATCGCCAGCAGCCGCAGGTCGGGCCGCAGCGCGCCCTGCACCTCCAGCGCCAGCGCGAGGCCGAGATCGCCGTGGATCGAGCGTTCGTGCACCTCGTCGAAGACGACGGCCGCGATGCCCTCCAGCGCGGGATCCGCCTGGATGAGGCGCGTCAGCACGCCCTCGGTCACCACTTCGATCCGGGTCTCGCGCGAGACCCGGCTCTCGCCGCGGATGCGGTAGCCGACCGGCCCGCCGAGGCGCGCGCCCGTCTCGTCGGCGATGCGCTCGGCGGCGGCGCGGGCGGCGACGCGGCGGGGCTCCAGCATCACGATGCGCCCGCCCCCGGCCCAGCCTGCCGAGGCCAGCGCCGGCGGCACGCGCGTCGTCTTGCCCGCGCCCGGCGGCGCCGCCAGCACCGCGACACCGCGCGCGCCGAGTGCGGCGACAAGGTCGTCCAGCACGGCATCGACGGGCAGCGTCGCTCGGGTCCGGGGTCGCGTGGTCATGCCCCGCAGCTACCGCGTCGCCGCGGCCCAGGCGAGACCCATGCTCGCCCCATGCCTGCCCCATGCCTGCCTCGCAGGGGCTACTCCTGGCGCGCGATCACCGCGGTGCCATAGGGCGTCTTGGCCACCGCGCGCTGGAAACGCCAGAGGTCCTGCGGCCCGGGCGCGAACTCGACCCGGAAGGGGGTGGGCGGCTTGGCCAGCAGCCTGGGCTTGAAGCCGGCGAGGCGGCGATACTCGGCCTCGCAGGTGATGACGCCGCCCGCGCTCGGCCGGCTGGGCGGGCCGAGTGTGACCTGAAAGCGGCGGCGGGCGTCGTAGATCCGCACCTCGCGGTCGCAGAGCGCGCCGGCCGGGCGGTCGCCGAAGGCCGTCAGCGCGCCCGAGAGCGGGTCGAGCGCATCGGTCTGGGTGCGCGGGTCCAGCGCCCAGGGCGCCTCGTCATAGGCAGGCTCGATGCTGAGGCGGGGCACGGCGCCGGCATAGGACATCTCGATCAGGCGCGCATTGCTCTGCCAGCGGCTCTCGGAGCGGAAGCGGCGCGGGGCGAGGCCCGCGCGCGCGTCCGGCTCGCGCGGCATCGCCGCGATCGGCGTGCGCGCCGCGCCCTCGACCTCGGCGTCGGCGTTGTAGCTGAAGAGCCGGCCGATCAGGCCCTTGGTCGCGATCCGGGCGGCGACGCGGTACTCGCCCCCGGCATAGGCACCGTCGAAGACCAGCTCGGCGGCCGTCACGCCACCGACCGAGAGGCTGAAGGTGCCGGTGAGGGGCGCGACGTCGATCGCGCTCGCCCCCGCGTTCGCCCCTGCATTCGCCCCTGCGGACGGGGCCGTGGGCGGGCCCGGAAGCGCGAGTGCGAGCCCGAGGAGACCCGCCTTGAACCAGGTGTGCCGTCGCATCGCCGATCCTCCCGAGACCCGGGCCGTCCCGTGCCGCCATGTCGTCGTGGAGAAGAAACTAGGCGGCGCGCCCCGCCCCGCCAGCGTTCCGGTGTCACGCCAGCGTGCGCCCGGTCCGTCGCGGCAAGGGCCGCGCACTTCCATCGCGGCAAGGGCCGCGCACTTCCATCGCGGCAAGGGCCGCGCACTTCCGCAACGGCACGGGCCGGGGGCCTCCGGCGCGGGTGCCGCGCCTGCGGCGCAAGGGGAGGGCGGCGCGCGGACGGTTTGCGGCGGGCGGTCGAGGCCGCTAGGCAGGGGGTGCAGCACGGCGGCGGGAGAGGGGCATGGCGGCAGGCGAGGGGACTGGCGGCGGGCCGGCCGCAACCGTCTCGGCCGCGGGCGGGCCGGCGCGGGGACCGTCCCGCCCCGAGCCCGCGAGCGCACCGCCCGGGACGGGCATCGCGCCACCGCCCGGGACGGGCATCGCGCCACCGCCCCGGACGGGCATCGCGCATCTGGCCGGAACGGGCATCGCGCATCTGGCCGGGCGGGTGCGCGCGGGTGAGCGGCGCGCGCTGGCGCGGGCGATCACGCTGGTCGAGAGCACCAACCCCGCCCATCGCGCCGACGCCGCGGCGCTGCTGGCGGCCGTCGCGCCGGCGGCGGGGCGCGCGCGGCGGATCGGCCTCTCGGGCACGCCGGG
>JBCBPG010000685.1:0-2895 GCA_039820865.1 Pseudomonadota bacterium | reverse complement strand
TCGCGGCCGAGGGGTTCGGCGTGCAGCTTGCGGCGCGGTCGCCCGAGCGGCTGGAGCCCGTGCGCAGCGACATCGCCATCCGCCACAATGTCGAGGTGACGACCCACGCCTATGACGCGCTGGACGTCGCGGGGGCCGAGGGGTTTCTCGACGCGCTGCCGGTGAAGCCCACGGTCGTGTGCTCGGTCGTCGGCTGGATGGGCGACCAGGACGCGACGGCGGGCGACGCGGACATGGCGCGCCGCGCGGTCGAGAGCAACTTCCTGGGCCCCGCCTGGGTGCTGGAGGCGGCGGCGAAGCGGCTGGCCGAGGCGGGCGGCTCGGTGATCGGCGTGAGCTCGGTGGCCGGCGACCGGGGGCGGGCCAAGAACTACTGGTACGGCGCGGCCAAGGCGGGCTTCACGGCGTTCCTGTCGGGGCTGCGCCAGAAATACGCCGCGACCCCGCTGCATGTGCTGACCGTCAAGCCCGGCTTCGTTGACACCGCGATGACCAAGGGCATGGACCTGCCCGGCCCGCTCACCGCCTCGGCCGAGGAGCTGGGCGAGGGGGTCTTCCGCGCCTGGAAGAAGGGTCGCACGGTGGTCTATCTGCGCCCGATATGGTGGGTGGTGATGACGATCATCTGCTTCCTGCCCGAGTGGATCTTCATGAAGACGAAGTTCTGAGGCGGGCAGGCTGGCCCGCCGGCGATGCCGGCGCCTGGAACCGGAGTGACGCCATGAGCGAGCGGACCGTAACCGCCGCCCTGATCGCCGCCATCGCGCTGGGGATGGCCTATCGGCTGGCGACGCTGGTGCTGCCCGCGATGCCGCTGGTCGAGTTCTACATCACCGAGGACGGCTACCTGATGCTGACGGTGGCGCGGAACCTGGCCATCGGCAACGGGCTGTCGGTGGCCGGCGGCGAGATCGCGACCAACGGGATCCAGCCGCTGGCGACCTTTATCTACGCCCTGCCCTATGTCGCGACGGGCGGCGACAAGACGACCAGCATCGCGGGCGTGATCGTCATCATGGCGGCGATTGCGGGACTGGCGACCTGGGCGGTCTGGCGGTTTGCCGCCGCCGTGCTGGGGCCGATGGTGCCCCGGATCGGGCCCGAGGCGCGGTGGCGCCCGGTCTGGCCGATGCTGGCGGCGGCGCTGTTCTCGCTGGGACCGCTGCTCATGTTCCACTCGATGAACGCGCTCGAGACCGGGCTCTACACGCTGGCGGTCGTGGTCACGGTGCTGTTCTTCGCCCGGCTGGCCGGCACGGGCCGGGCCATGACGCTGGGCGAGCAGCTGGCCTTCGGCGCGCTCTGCGGGACGGTGTTCCTGTGCCGCAACGACGGGGCGGTGCTGGTGGTGGCGCTCTTCGCGGTGCGCTTCCTGCAGGTCTGGCTGGTGATCGGCCGGGGCGTGGCGGGGTTCCGCGCGGCGGTCATCGAGGCGCTGCCGCCGGGGCTGGTCAGCCTGGCGATCGCGGCGCCGTGGCTGGTCTACAACTACCTGCTCTTCGGCTCGATCGTGCCGATCAGCGGGCATGCTCAGTCGATCACCGCGCTGTTCGGGGCCAATGCCGCGCTGCTGCCGGTCAAGCTGTTCGAGCACATGTTCCCGATGCTGCCGGTGCCGGGGGGGATGGAACTGGAGCCGGCGGTGATGGCGGTGGCGGGGATTGCCTGGGGGGCGGTCTTCGTGGCCGGGCTGGTGCTGGTCTGGCGCGCGGGCGGGGGGATGCGGCTGGCGGTGGCGGCCTATGCGCTCTACGCGCTGGGGCTGGCGGCGCATTACGGCTTCAACTTCGGGGCCGCGCATTTCATGAGCCGTTACCTCGCCCCCACCGCGCCGCTGATGATCGTGCTGGCGCTGGCGGTCGCGGTCGCGCTGGTCACCCGGGCGACGGAGCGGTTCGGGCGGCGGGCGGCGCAGGGGCTGCCCGTGGCGCTGTCGGCGGTGAGCGTGGTGCTCTGCCTCGGGCTGCTGGCGCGCGAGCTGGTGCCGGGCGAGCACGAGCAGGGCCATTTCCAGGTCGTGCGCTGGGTCGAGGAGAATGTCGGCGACGAGACCTGGGTGGGCGCGGTGCAGACCGGCACGCTCGGCTACTGGCACGACCGGACGCTGAACCTGGACGGCAAGGTGAACCCCGATGCGCTGCGCGCGCGGATGGAGACCGGCTCGGTCCGCGAGTATGTCGTCGCGAGCCCGATCCAGTACCTCGCCGACTGGCCGGGCATCCTGCTCTGGATGGAGGACGAGACCAGCCCGCTGGCCCAGGCCTTCGAGATCGCCGTCCACGACGAGCGCGCCCGGCTGGTGGTCCTGGCCCGCAGGGAGTGACGCTCACCCCGGCGCGGGGCCGAACAGCTCCCGGCGGAGCGAGGCCAGCCGCTTCTGGCGGAGCGCGGCATTGGTGAAGGCCGCCTCCTCCAAGCCCTCGCGCCAGTCCTGCATGTCGTCCGGCGATGCGCCGGCGCGCCGGGCGAAGGCGATCTCCCGCCCGACGCAGAGCCGCTCGATCCGGGCGCGCCGGCCTTCGGGATAGCCGATGCCACGGGCGTCGAGCCGGGCATGGGCGGCCTCGTGCACGATGGTCAGGGCGATGTCCCAGGGGCTGTCGCCGTCATCGCCGTCGCCGACGGAGAGCACACAGCGCTTCCCCTCGACGTGAAACTCTCCGCGGAACACGAGATCGCTGGCGAAGACGAAGATGCCGCCTGAGAAGAGGGCGCCGAGCCGGGCGTGGAGCCAGGGATCCGTGCGGCGGACGATGGCAAGGGCGGCGGCGACGCGGTCGCGCGTGTCGCTGTCGAGGAGCCAGACCTCGACCCCCTCGAGGGCGTGGCGCTCGAATAACAGCGGGGAGTAGAGCAGCCGCGTCACGGCGCGGTGCAGCATCCGGCGAAGGGCCC
>JBCBPG010000684.1:0-2897 GCA_039820865.1 Pseudomonadota bacterium | reverse complement strand
TCGAACCCGCGACCCCCGGCGTGACAGGCCGGTACTCTAACCAACTGAGCTACAACCGCATGGGTCGCCGCCCCGGCGCGTTGCAGCGATCTATGGGAAGCCCCGGCCCCCGTCAAGCGCGATCTGGGCCGATTTCGCGGGCTGCCCCGAGCCCCGCTGCAGGGCCGATGGTGGGCGGTGAGAGGCTCGAACTCCCGACATCCTCGGTGTAAACGAGGCGCTCTACCAACTGAGCTAACCGCCCACGGTCCCGCAGTTACGGTGCCGGGAGGGCGGGCGTCAACGCGCGATCCCCGCCACCCTCCGCCCCAGCGCTGCCCGCTGACGCAACGGACGTCAGGCACACCCGATGACATGGCCGCAGCGCGTCATACCTGAGGCCGGTCGCGTTCATGCACTGCAAACGCAAGGAGACCGGCCATGAGCCAGGACGAGTATACCCCCCCGAAAGTCTGGACCCTCGATGCCGAGCACGGCGGCACCTGGGCCAGGACCAACCGCCCCGTGTCCGACCCCACCCATGACAAGGACCTGCCGGTGGGCCGCCACCCGCTGCAGCTCTACTCGCTGGCCACGCCGAACGGCGTGAAGGTCACCGTGATGCTGGAGGAGCTGCTGGCCGCGGGCCATGCCGGCGCCGAATACGACGCCTGGCCGGTCCGCATCGGCGATGGCGACCAGTTCGGCTCGGGCTTCGTGGCGGCCAACCCCAACGGCAAGATCCCGGCGCTGGTCGACCGCTCGGGGGCCGAGCCGGTGCGCGTCTTCGAATCGGGCGCGATCCTCGTGCATCTCGCCGAGAAGTTCGGCGCCTTCCTGCCCGCCGAGGGCCCCGCGCGCGCCGAGGCGATGAACTGGCTGTTCTGGCAGATGGGCTCGGCCCCCTATCTCGGCGGCGGTTTCGGGCACTTCTACGCCTATGCGCCCTTCAAGATGCGCTACCCGATCGACCGCTTCGCGATGGAGGCCAAGCGGCAGATGGACGTGCTGGACCGTGCGCTGGCCGACCGGCCCTGGATCGCGGGCGACGCCTATACCATCGCCGACATCGCCATCTGGCCCTGGTACGGCAATCTCGCGCTCGGCCGGCTCTATGACGCGGGCGAGTTCCTGGACGTGGCCTCCTACAGGAACGTCGTCGCCTGGGCCGAGAAGATCCTGGCCCGCCCCGCCGTCCAGCGCGGGCGCATGGTCAACCGGCTGAACGGCGATCCGTCCGAGCAACTCCACGAGCGCCACGACGCCAGCGACTTCGAGCTGCGCACCCAGGACAAGATCGCCGCCGAGTGACGATCAGGTCTTGAAGATGGTGGCGCCGCCGTCCGCCCGGATGGCGGCACCCGTGACAAAGGACGCGCGGTCCGAGAGCAGGAAGAGCGCGACCTCGGCGATCTCCTCGGCCGTCGCCATGCGGCCGAGGGCGTTGAGCCCGGCGATCCAGGCGGCGACCCCGGCGCGGAGTGCTACGCCCGTGATCCGGCGCCTTCGGCGCATCTGGCTTGCGCCGAAGGCACCGGCGGCCAGGCCGCCGGTCCCGGAGGCGCGAACGAGAAGGGCCGCCGGCGAACCGGCGGCCCAGAGGCGGAAAGAGAGGGCTGACCTCAGTGCGGGCGGGCTTCCTCACCCGCATCATCGCCGCCGGCCGGGGGCGTGTCGAAGGCGTCCATGTCCCACTCGATCGGTTCGGGCTGGGAGACGAGCGCGTGGGCGAGGACCTCCGAGGCGTTCTCGACGGGCACGATCTGCATCCCCTCCTTCACGTTGTCGGGGATGTCGGCCAGGTCCTTCATGTTCTCCTTGGGGATCAGCACCGTCTTGATCCCGCCGCGGAGCGCCGCGAGCAGCTTCTCCTTGAGCCCGCCGATCGGCAGCACGTTGCCCCGCAGCGTCACCTCGCCCGTCATCGCCACGTCGCGCCGCACCGGCACCTGCGCCAGCACCGAGACGATGGAGGTGACCATCGCGATGCCCGCCGAGGGCCCGTCCTTGGGCGTCGCGCCCTCGGGCACGTGGACGTGGATGTCCACCTTCTCGAACACCGGCGGGCGGACGCCGTAGTCCGGCGCCTTGGCGCGGACATAGGAGCTCGCGGCCTCGATCGATTCCTTCATGACGTCGCCGAGCGAGCCGGTGATCTTCATCCGCCCCTTGCCCGGCAGGCGCAGCGCCTCGATCTGCAGGAGGTCGCCGCCGACCGAGGTATAGGCGAGGCCCGTGGTGACGCCGATCTGGTCCTTTTCCTCGGCCAGCCCATGGCGGTGGCGGGGGACGCCGAGAAAGGTCTCCAGGCTCTCGGGCGCGACGCTGACGGTCTTCTCGTCGCCGCGCACGATGGCGGTCAGCACCTTGCGGCAGAGCTTGGCCAGCTCGCGCTCGAGGTTGCGCACGCCCGCCTCGCGGGTGTAGCGGCGAATGACGTCGAGCACGGCATCGTCGGAGATCGCGAACTCCTTCTCGCGCAGCCCATGGTCCTTGACCTGCTTGGGCAGCAGATGCCGCTTGGCGATCTCGAGCTTCTCTTCCTCGGTATAGCCGGCGAGCGGAATGATCTCCATGCGATCCAGCAGCGGCTGGGGCATGTGATAGGTATTCGCGGTCGTGACGAACATCACGTTCGAGAGGTCGTACTCCACTTCCAGGTAATGGTCGCTGAAGGTCGAGTTCTGCTCGGGATCGAGGACTTCCAGCATCGCCGAAGCCGGGTCGCCACGGAAGTCCTGGCCCATCTTGTCGATCTCGTCGAGCAGGATGAGCGGGTTCGTGGTCTTGGCCTTTTTCATCGCCTGGATGATCTTGCCGGGCATCGAGCCGATATAGGTGCGCCGGTGGCCCCTGATCTCGGCCTCGTCGCGCACACCGCCGAGCGAGATGCGGATGAACTCGCGCCCCGTCGCCTT
>JBCBPG010000683.1:0-2927 GCA_039820865.1 Pseudomonadota bacterium | reverse complement strand
GGGTCGGAACTCGGCGCGCCAGCCGGAGACGATGGCGCGGATGTCGGGCTGGTCGTCGAAGCGCACCAGCCCCGCCGGCGCCGGTCCCGCCACCGTCGTCATCGCGTCCAGCATCTGGCCGATCGTCCAGGTGCGCCCCGGCATCGTCCTCGCGGTTGGCGCCCAGCCGCTCGCCCTCGACCTCGGCGCCGACCACCAGGTTCTCAACGCAGCGCCGGGGCGAGAGGTAGTAGTGGGCGAAGTCGCGCCCGACGGGGCAGGTCGCCTCGGTGCCCGCCAGCGGCTCGCGGATGATCCCCGACATGAAGGCCGAGGCGGCGCGGTTCGGCGCGCCTGGCCTGACCGAGATCGTCGGCAGCCGGAACGTCCGCCCGTCCACCAGCCCGCGGCGGCTGTAGTCGTTGACGAGCAGCTCGCCCATCGCCTTCTGCGTGCCGTAGGAGGTCTGCGGGTTGAGATGGGTCGCGTCGGTCATCGGGTCCGCGACCTCGCCGCCGAAGACCGCGATCGACGAGGTGAAGACCAGGACCGGGCAGGAGCCGAGCGCCCGCACCCGCTCCAGCACGTTGAAGACGCCGTGCAGGTTGGTCGCCAGCCCCGCGTCGAGATCGGCCTCGGCATGGGCTGAGACGACGGCGGCCAGCAGGAAGATCACGTCGGTGTCCGCGTCGATCACCGCGTCGACCGAGGCGCGGTCCGCGATGTCCAGCCGCGCCGTCCCGACCGGAAAGCCCGCCGCCGGCACGACCGGATCGACGATGTCGCCCAGCACCATGGCCGAGATCTCGCGCCCGCGCAGCTGTCCGCGCGCCGCCAGCCGCGCCGCCAGCTTGCGCCCGACGAGACCTGCGCCACCGATGATCAGGACCTTCATGTCGCCTCCTCGAACAGCTCGGGCGCCAGCGCGCCGCGGCAGCCGACCACGCGCGCAGCCAGCGCCATGGCCCGTTCGACGGCCTCGCCCAGGGGCAGGCCCGTGGCAAGGGCCGCGAGCAGCCCGGCGTCGAAGCTGTCGCCCGCCGCCGTGGTGTCCACCAGCTGCCCGACGCGGGGCGGGGCGTGGCGCGCGATCCCCCCGGCGGACCAGACGGTGGCGGGACGCGGGCCGTCGGTCACGGCGATGACCTCGGCGCCGAGGTCGCGATAGCGCGCCACGGTGGCCTCGGGGCTGGCGTCGCCGAACAGCCCGGCCTCCTCGTCGAAGGAGGGCAGCACCACGCTGGCGGCCGAGGCGCCGAGGGTCAGCCCCGCCCGCATCTCCTCGCCGTCGCGCCAGAGACGGGGGCGCAGGTTGGTGTCGAAGGCGACCATCGCGCCCGCCGCCCGCGCCCGCGCGAGGGCGGCGACCAGCCGCTCGCGCCCCTCGGGCGGCAGGATCGCCAGCGTGATGGCCGAGAAGAACAGCACGTCGCGCCCCGACAGCGTGCCCTCCAGCCAGGCGGGATCGTCCGCCAGCGCGCGTGCCGCCGACTGCCCGCGCCAGTAGGAGAAGCTGCGCTCGCCGTCCTCGAGGCGGATGAGGTAGAGCCCGACCGTGCGGCCGGGCAGGGCGCGGATGGCGTCCGTCGCGATGCCCTCGCCCTCGATGAAGCCCAGCATCGCGCGGCTGACGGCATCGTCGCCGACGGCGGTGGCATAGCCGACCTCCCAGCCCGGCGGCAGCAGGCGGCGCGCATACCAGGCGGTGTTGAAGGTGTCGCCGGCATAGCCCATGCGGAAGAGCCCGCCCTCGGCCGGCGCCATCTCGACCATGCACTCGCCGATGGCGAGGAAGCGGCCGGCGGTCGGGCTCACAGCAGGCCCCGGCCCGCGAGGTTGCGCATCAGCGCCGCCGTGCCAAAGCGCCAGGGCGGGCACTCGGTCGACAGGCGCACCGTGTTGACCAGCGCGCCCAGCTCCGCCTCGGCGATCGTGACCGTGTCGCCGATGTGATGGGTGAACCCCTGGCCCGGTGCGTCGCGGTCCTGGATCGGCGAGAACAGCGTGCCGAGAAACAGCATGAAGCCGTCGGGGTACTGGTGATGCGCGCCCACCGTCTGGGCCACGATATCCGCCGGCGGCCGGCTGATGGCGGACATCGAGGACGCGCCCTCCAGCACGAAGCCGTCTGTCCCCTCGACCCGCAGCGTCAGCTCGGCCTGCTCGACCTCGGCCAGCCCCCAGCCGTCGTCGAAGAGGCGCAGGAACGGGCCGATCGCGCAGCTCGCGTTGTTGTCCTTGGCCTTGGGCAGGAGCAGCGCCGAGCGCCCCTCGATATCGCGCAGGTTCACGTCGTTGCCGAGCGCAGCACCGAGGATCCGCCCGCGGCTGTCGACGGCCAGCACGATCTCGGGCTCGGGGTTGTTCCAGGCGCTGTCGGGGTGCAGGCCCACGGCCGCGCCATGCCCGACCGCGCTCATCGGCTGGGCCTTGGTGAAGACCTCGGCGTCCGGGCCGATGCCGACCTCCAGATACTGCGACCAGAGCCCCTCGGCCTTGAGCGCCGCCTTGGCGCGCATCGCGGTCTCGGACCCCGGCTCGATGCCCGACAGGCTGTCGCCGATGGCGGCGGCGACGCGGGCGCGCACGGCCTCGGCGCGGGCGGGGTCGCCGGCGGCCTGCTCCTCGATCACGCGCTCGACCATCGATTCGGCGAAGGTGACGCCCGAGGCCTTGATCGCCTGCAGGTCCGCGGGCGCCAGCAGGTGCAGCACGTCGTCCCCGGCGCCGGGCACCGAGGCCTCGACCAGCGTCTCCAGCGCGCCCAGCGCCTCGCCCGCGGTCGCGCGGACATGGGCGGCGGGGTCGTCCATCTCCATCAGGTCGCGCATCGTCGGGGCCGCGCGGGTGGTGATGTCGACGACCGCGCCGTCGCGCAGGGTGACCAGGGCCGGGCCGATGCCGGGGCGCCAGGCGCGGCCGACCAGAAGGGCGTCGTGGGGGAGCTT